>DATINB010000335.1:0-2189 GCA_035474775.1 Luteimonas sp. | reverse complement strand
AGTTCCGTTCCGTGCCTGGCGCCCGTCGCCTCCGCGGCCTGTCGCTGGTCACCCGCCTGGCGCTGCTGGCGATCGTGCCCGCCACCCTGACCTCGGTGCTGCTCGCGGCGCTGCTCTACGAAGGCCAGCGCCGCGAGTCCGGGCGCATGGTGGCGGAGACGGCCGGACTGGTCGCGTCCAACCTCGCCGCGGCGGCCTCGGCGGCCATGGCGCGAGAAGACCGCGCGGAGCTGGCGCGCATCGCCGAGCCGCTGGCCGGCAACGCCGATCTCGCCCGTGTGCAGTTCCTGTCCGCCGAGGGCGAGATCCTCGGCGAAGCGGTGGGCCTCGACCGGTCCGGGCATCCGCACCTGGTGGAGGTGGTGCGGCCGGTGCGTTCGATCGTCGCCGGGGCGCCGTCCCCGGGCCAGGTGCGCGTGCAGTTCGGCCTTGCCCGGGCGGAAGCGATCCGGGCACGGCAGGCCCGGCTGACCGGCCTGCTGCTGGTGGCCTGCCTGGTGGCGGCCGGCCTGGTGGGCTGGCGCGTGGCGCGCCGGGTCAGTGCGCCGGTACTGGAGCTCGCGCACGCCGTCGACCGGCTCGGGCAGGGCGTGCGTGGGGTCGGCGTGCCGGTGACCCGTGGCGGCGAGATCGGCCACCTGCAACATGGATTCAATGCCGCGGCGGAGGCACTGAGCGCGGCGCGCGACCAGCTGGAGACACGGATCGCGCAGGCCACCGAGGAGCTCGCCCACAAGAACACCCGCCTCGAGGCCGCCGGCCACGCCCGTGCCCGCTTCCTGGCGGCCGCCAGCCACGACCTGCGCCAGCCGCTGTATGCCCTGACGCTGTTCTCCTCGGCGCTCAAGTCCGGCGAGACCGATCCGGCGCGGCTGGCGCGGGCCGGCCATATCCAGGAATGCGTGGCCACCCTCGACGGCCTGTTCTCGGAGCTGCTCGACCTGTCGCGGCTGGAGGCCGGCGCGATGCAGCCGGTGCCGAGGGCGTTCGCGCTCGACCCGCTCCTCGAGGAGGTCAACGGCACCTTCCGCATGCTCGCCGAGGAACGCGAGCTGCGCCTGGTGCTGCGCAAGACCGATGTCTGGGTCGCCACCGACCGCACCATGCTGGCGCGCATCCTCAACAACCTGGTCAGCAACGCGTTGCGCTACACGGCCAGCGGCGGCGTGCTGGTCGGCGCGCGACGCGCGGGCGATGCGCACGTGCGCATCGAGGTCTGGGACACCGGCCCGGGCATCGCGCCGGAGCACCAGGCACGGGTGTTCGACGAGTTCTACCAGGTCGATCCCGACGGCGGCGACGGCGAACGCGGGCGCGGCCTCGGCCTGGGCCTCGCGACCGTGCACCGGCTCGCACGGCTGCTCGGCGACGCGGTGGTGCTGCGCTCGCGGCCCGGGCGCGGCAGCCTGTTCAGCGTGGTCGTGCCGCGTGCGGATGCACGCATCCTGGATCGCGCGGCGACGGTCGGCGACACGCTGGCGCCGCTCGACCTCAGCGGCCTGCGCGTACTGGTGATCGACGACCAGCGCGCCATCCTCGAGGGCATGCGCGTGCTGATGCAGAGCTGGGGCTGCGACCTGCGCGCGGCCGAGACCGCCGACGCCGCGCTGGCGGCCCTGGACGGCTGGGGCCCGCCGGACATCGTGCTGTCCGACCTCAAGCTGGCGCGCGGCCGCACCGGCCTCGACGCCCTGGCCAGGCTGGATGCGCACCATGGGGTCGACGCCGGCGCCGTGCGCCCCTACGCGCGGCTGCTGATCACCGGGGAAACCAAGGGCGAGCGCCTGCAGGAAGCACTGGCCACCGGCATCCCCGTGCTGCACAAACCGGTGCCGCCGGAGCGCCTGCGCGAAGCCATGATGGCGGCGCTCCTGGCGCGCGCGTGACGCTCAGGCGACCTGGTAGACCTGGGTGCTCAATTGCAGCACCGCGTCGAAACGGATCTTCTCGCGGTCGTCGCCCAATGCCACCACGGCATCGATGCGGAAGCGCAGGGTGCGTTCCAGGTCGCGCTGGGGCTCCAGCGTGATGCGCACGCGGCCCAGGCGCGGCTCGTGCAGCCCCACCGCCTGCTCCAGCGCGCGACGCACGCGTTCGCGGTCCTGCACGCTCAGCAGGCTGTAGGCAGAGAAGTCGGGGATGCCGAAGGTCAGCGACGACTTCCGGCATTCCACGAACGCGTCGGGGAT
>DATINB010000334.1:0-3378 GCA_035474775.1 Luteimonas sp. | reverse complement strand
ACCTGCATCCGCTCACGCAGTGCGTCGATGCGTGGATCGGCCGCGACCTCATCGCCGTAATCCGCCGCTTCGAGCCGCCCGAAGATCAACGGCACCGCCACCATGTACTGCAGGCAATGGTCGCGGTCGGCAGGGTTCGCCAGTGGTCCGGTCTTGTCGATGATCCGGATGGCGGCGTCCTGGGTCTCGATCACGATCCGCTCGATGTCGGCCAGCCGGTCCCGTACCTGGGGGTGCAGCCGCATCGCGCATTCCACCGCCGTCTGTGCGTGGAACTCCGCGGGGAAGCTCAGCTTGAACAGGACGTTCTCCATCACGTAGCTGCCGAACGGCTGCTCCAGTTCGAACGCACGCCCCTGGAACGCGACGTCGTAGAAGCCCCAGGTGGGTGCACTGAGCGCGCTCGGATAGCCGATCACCTTCCGGTCGACGGCGTTGAGGGCATGGATGACCGCGCGCCGGCAGGCGTCACCGGCCGCCCAGCTCTTGCGGGGTCCGGCATTCGGCGCGTGGCGATAGGTGCGCAACGAGCCGTTGTCGATCCAGGCGTGCGACACCGCGGTCACCACTTCGTCGACGCCGCCGCCGAGCATCGCCGTGGCGACGGCCGTCGATGCCAGCCGGACCAGGATCACGTGGTCCAGGCCGACCCGGTTGAACGCATTGCGCAACGCATAGACGCCCTGGATCTCGTGCGCCTTGATCGCCCAGCCCAGCACGTCGTGCACGCTGATCGCCCGGCCCCTCGTGCGCACCAGGTAGTCGGCGACGGCGAGGATCGTTCCCAGGTTGTCGGAGGGGTGGCCCCACTCCGCCGCGAGCCAGGTATCGTTGAAGTCGAGCCAGCGCACCTGCGTGCCGATGTTGAACGCGGCCTGCGCGGGATCGAGCTGGAAGGCGGTGCCCGGCACCCGTGCGCCGCCGGCCATGCCCGCGCCGGGCACCAGCGGCCCGAGATGCCGGACGCACTCCGGGAACTTCATCGCCAGCAGGGCGCAGGCCATCGAATCGAACAGCACCAGGCGCGCGGTGTCGTAGGCGTCGCCGGACGCGACGGGGCCGTGCACCACGTACGTGGCGACATCCACCATGGCCTGATCGGGGGCTGGGCGTCGTGCGGAGCGGGGGTCGGACGGGCTCATGGGCCAGGCCTCGCGCGCGGGAGGGCGTCCAGTGTCCCAGGGCGCCAGGCGCGGCGCGCGACGACGCGGCCCTGTACCGCGGAGTCGAATCGCGGCATCGTGCGCGTTGCATACGCCACCGTATCCGCCATGGCCGCCCTGCCCGCCGCTCACTTCCCACATCTGTTCGCGCCGCTCGACCTGGGCTTCACGCGGGTTCGAAACCGCGTGCTCATGGGCTCGATGCACACCGGCCTCGAGGACCGCGCCGCGGACTTCCCGCGACTGGCCGCGTATTTCGCCGAGCGCGCGGCCGGCGGCGTCGGGATGATCGTCACCGGCGGCTTCTCGCCGAACATCACCGGCTGGCTCAAACCGTTCGGCGGCAAGCTGTCCTGGTCCTGGGAGGCGCGCAAGCACCGGCTGGTCACCGACGCCGTGCACGTGCACGACGCGAGGATCTGCGCTCAGCTGCTCCACGCGGGGCGCTATGCCTACCATCCCCTTTCGGTCGCGCCCTCGCGGTTGAAGGCTCCGATCAATCCGTTCACCCCGCGCGCGCTGTCCGCGCGCGGCGTGGAACGCACCATCGCCGCCTACGCGCAGGCCGCGGTGCATGCCCGCGATGGCGGTTACGACGGCGTGGAGGTGATGGGCAGCGAAGGCTACCTGATCAACCAGTTCGCCAGCGCACGCACCAACCGCCGCGACGATGCGTGGGGCGGGTCATTGGCACGGCGCATGCGCTTCGCGACGGAGATCGTGCAACGCATCCGTGCCGCGACCGGCCCGGACTTCATCATCATCCACCGGCTGTCGATGCTGGAGCTGGTGCCGGAGGGCTCCAACTGGGCCGAGATCGTCGAGCAGGCCAAGGCGATCGAAGCCGCGGGCGCGACGCTGCTCAATACCGGTATCGGCTGGCACGAGGCGCGCATCCCGACGATCGCCACCTCGGTTCCACGCGCGGTGTTCGCCGGCGTCACCGCCAAGCTGAAGCCCCACGTGGCGCTGCCGCTGATCGCCACCAACCGCATCAACATGCCGGAGGTCGCCGAGGCGGTCCTGGCTTCGGGCGGCGCCGACATGGTCTCGATGGCGCGCCCCCTGCTGGCCGACCCGGAATGGGTCGCCAAGGCGCGCGCCAATCGCAGCCATGCGATCAACACCTGCATCGCCTGCAACCAGGCCTGCCTCGACCACGTGTTCCAGAACCGCACCGCCAGCTGCCTGGTCAATCCGCGCGCGTGTGCCGAAACCGAGCTCAACTACGTGGCGACGGACGCGCCGAAACGCATCGCGGTGGTGGGCGCGGGCCCTGCCGGCCTGGCCTGCGCCACCGTCGCCGCGCAACGCGGCCATGCGGTCACGCTGTTCGATGCCGCCGATGCGATCGGCGGCCAGTTCAACCTCGCCAGGCGCATCCCCGGCAAGGAGGAATTCGACGAGACCCTTCGCTACTTCCGGCACCGGCTGGACGAGACCGGCGTCGACGTGCGGCTGTCGACGACGGCCACCGTGGACGCGCTGCGCGGCTTCGACGCGGTGGTACTGGCCACGGGTGTCGAGCCGCGCACCGTCGCCTTCGCCGGCCACGATCACCCCAGCGTGGTCAGCTACGTCGATGTCCTGCTGGGTCGGGTCGTGCCGGGACCGCGCGTGGCCGTCATCGGGGCCGGCGGCATCGGCTTCGATGTCAGCGAATACCTGGCCAGTGCCGGCGCCTCCCCGAGCCTGGATCCCGCTGCATGGATGCGCGAGTGGGGGGTGGACCCGACCTTCGAATCCGCAGGCGGGCTGGCAGTGCCGGCACCGGCCACGGCAGCGCGCGAGATCTGGCTGCTGCAGCGCAGTCCCGGCAAACCGGGTGCACGGCTGGGCAAGACCACCGGCTGGATCCATCGCACGGCACTCAAGCACAAGCACGTGCACATGCTGGGCGGCGTCGCCTACCTGGGCGTCGACGATCGCGGATTGCGGATCGGCGTGGATGGCGCCGAACAGGTGCTCCCTGTGCACCACGTGGTGGTCTGTGCCGGCCAGGAGCCCCGTCGTGACCTGCTCGCCGGCCTGCAGGCCGACGGGGTCGGCGTGCACCTGGTCGGCGGTGCCGACGTGGCCGCCGAGCTGGATGCCAAGCGGGCGATCGACCAGGCCAGTCGCCTGGCCGCGCGGCTCTGACAGCCGCTCGGCCGGGTCACCCAGGGCCGGCGCGGTTGCTCGACTCCACTCGCGGTCGGTCGCCCTCGCCTGCTCG
>DATINB010000333.1:0-7001 GCA_035474775.1 Luteimonas sp. | reverse complement strand
CCTTGAACGCCAGGCCGAGCACCAGCACGCGCGCGCCCACGGGGTTGAGGCCCTTGCAGACCATCAACCGGATCAGTTCGCCCGCGATGTAAGGCCCCATGCTGTCGTTGGTACGGCGGCCGGCCAGGATCACGTCCGGGTGGTGCCCCACTTCCTGGGCCTTGTGGGTCAGGTAGTACGGATCCACGCTGATGCAGTGCCCGCCCACCAGACCTGGGCGGAACGGCAGGAAGTTCCACTTGGTGCCGGCGGCTTCCAGCACTTCCAGCGTGTCGATGCCGAGCTTGTTGAACAGGATGGCGAGGTCGTTGACCAGCGCGATGTTGAGGTCGCGCTGGGTGTTCTCGATGACCTTGGCGGCTTCCGCCACCTTGATGCTGCTGGCCTTGTGGGTCCCGGCGGCGATCACGCTGGCATACAGCGCGTCGACGAAATCGGCCGCGTCGGGGGTGGAGCCCGAGGTGACTTTCATGATGGTGGTGACGCGGTGCTGCTTGTCGCCGGGGTTGATGCGTTCCGGGCTGTAGCCGCAGAAGAAGTCGACGTTGAACCTGAGGCCGCTCACCTGCTCCAGGATCGGCACGCACACTTCCTCGGTGCAACCGGGGTACACGGTGGACTCGTACACCACCGTGTCGCCGATCTTCAGCACCTTGCCCAGTGATTCGCTGGCCTTGCGCAACGGTGTGAGGTCCGGGCGGCGGGCGCTGTCGATGGGGGTGGGTACGGTGACCACGTACACGTTGCAGTCGCGGATGCCGTCCGGGTCGGAGGTGAACGACAGCCGCGTGGCGCTGGCGAGCAGGTCCGGTTCGACCTCGAGCGTGCTGTCCTTGCCAGCGCCCAGTTCCGCGACGCGCGCGCTGTTGATGTCGAAACCGACCGTCGCGTACTGCTTGCCGAACTCCACTGCCAGCGGCAGGCCGACGTAGCCGAGACCCACCACGGCGATGCGCGTGGTGGCCGAAGAAGGGGCTTGCATGGCGATCATCCTTGAGCGGCTGGAGCAGGCGGCGGCGAAATGTCCACGCTGCGGCCACCGGTTGACGCGCGAGTATGACCGGATTCATGGCCCCACGATGGCACGTGGGTCCGCTTCTGCCCCGCTGCCATCCCTGCCAGCACCGCGGCCACCGCCAGCATGGCGGGCGTACGCAGCGGGTAGTCGACGAACGAATGCGCACCGATGGCCAGCAGCGACACCAGCGCCGCGATGCCGGGCCCGCGCGCATGCCTGGGCAGCCGCCAGATGCGCAGTGCACTTGCGCCGAGCGCAGCCACCGCCAGCCCCATGGCGAGCAACGCCGCGGCACCCGCCTCGAGCCACCACTGCAGATACTCGTTGTGGGCATGGTTGATGTAGTTGCCCATCAGGAACCGGGGCGGCGCCGCCTGCTCGAATACCGGCACATAGCTCCCGACCCCGCTGCCGAGCGGCGCGAATCGGCTGGCGATGGCCGCCGTGGCCTCGCGCATGGGGGCACGCAGTTCGTCCACGGCATCCACCTGCATCCAGCGTGCAGCGGCCCAGGCGCTGCCGGCCAACGCGACCACGGCCAGGCCGAGCAGCACACGGCCGGTCACCGCCCAGCGCACGGCGGGCCACTGCAAGGCCACCACCGCGGCACAGGCGAGCACCAGGATGATCACCCCGGCACGCGAGCCGGTGAGCGGCAGCGCCACCAGCGACAGCGGCAGCATGAACACCGCACCGAGCGTCACGCCGGCGCGGGCGGGCGGCTGCTGCCGCGCGGCCTGCAGGGCACCCATGGCGTGGCTGGTCGCGAACACCGCGGCGACCACCAGCAGCGTGGCCTGGTGGTTGGGGTTGGCGAAGAACCCGCCCATGGCCGGCTGCCACTGCGGAAACGGGTTGAGCACGCTTTCCTGCGGGGCACCCAGCTGCACGATGCCGAGCACGAGGCTCGCCAGGGCGAGCAGGACCACCAGCCCGGCGACCCACGGGCGCAGTGTCGCCGGCAACGCCATGCACAGCAGGAAGATGCCCAGCGGCGCGAGCAGTGCGAACAGCGCAGCACCCGTGGCCGCCGGGGCCAGCGACCAGCGCGACGGCGCCTCGGCTCCGAATGCCGCAAGGTCGGCGGCGAGCTCCTCGCGCCCTGCCACCGTGGCCATGCCAGTGGGGACGTGCATGAGCTGCACGGCGGGAATGGCCAGCAGCACCACGGCGAGCGCCAGCCACAGCCAACCGGGCATCGACACGCCCTGGCGCAGCAGCAGATGACTCGCCCAGGCGATCGCCGGCAAGGCCAGGAGGCTGGCCACGAACGGCCCCATTCCGGATTCCTGCGAGCTGCCCCCGCCCACCACCGCCACCGTGAGTAGCACGGCGAGCGCAGACAGCTTGATGCGGGCGGACATGGCCGTCTCCGCGTCGATGAGCGCTTCGGCAGGCCCGGAACGTGGCATCACGCGCGCCGCCGGATGCGCACATGAAAACGGGACGGGTGCAGCACCCGTCCCGTCGTGCGCCAGGGCGCAATCAAGCTTGCGTCAGCGGCTGACCGGCGGCGGAGGCGCATCCGTATCGTCCCTGCTGCCCAGGCCGACGGCGCCGGCTGCGGCAAGGCCGGCGATCACCAGCACGGAGTCGAGCTCGATGCCCGCGGCCGCTTCAGCCGGATAGGTGGCGACCGGGGTGCAGCTGGGGGTCACGGTGTACACGCCGCCGGACTTCAGCGGACGCGTGCAGCCGTTGCCATACACCAGGGTGGCGGCGCTGTTGTCGCCCAGCATGACGCGGCTGCCGGGCTCCAGCGTGGCGCCATTGCCCGCGGTGGCGAACTCGCTGCCCTGGCTGGTCATCACCGTGCCGCTGTCGATGCGGAGCGTGACCAGGGATTCCTGCGCATGGGCCGGCAGGATCGAAGCCGCGCCGAGGGCGCAAGCGAGCGAAAGGATCTGGAGCGTCTTCATCGGGTGCCTTCCATGGTTTGCGTTGCAATGCAGCAATGCCCCGGACGGTAGTCCCTTCCATCCGCCAGGACAAGGACGCCAGTCCCGAAACAACCCCAGCGTTCAGCTGGATGGACGCGGCGGGCCGATCAACGGCTGACCGGTGGCGGTGGCGGTGGCGGCGGTGGCGGGTTGTCGTCGCCACCCCCGCCGCTGGCGAGCGCCGCCACCGCGGCCAGTGCCACGACGCCCCCGATGACCAGCGCATTGGAGCGCACGGCCGGTGCGGGACTGGCCACGATGCAGCCTGGCGCCACGGTGTAGACACCGGCCTCGGTCAGCGGCTGGGTGCAGTTGTCCGGATAGACCAGGGTGGCCCGCCCGCCTTCGGCCAGCATCACCCGGTCACCGGGCTGCACCGGGTTGCCCCCGTCGGTGCTGACGAACTCACCACCCGTGCTGGTCATGACCGTGCCGCCATCGACGCGCAGCACCGGGCCCGACTCCTGTGCATGTGCCAGCGGCGCAGCGGCAAGGCAGACGCAGGTGGCGAGGAACAACGCGTGGCGCTTGGTCATGACGATCCGGTTGGAGCTTTTAGAGCCAGCAGACTAACCCGGAACGGACTGGGGAATCCATCACAGAACCGACCCCTCAGGCGCCCTCGGCGCCCAGCCTGGCGATGGCCACCTGCTGCAGGTGCAGCTCGCCGCGCACCACCTGTGCCATGCCCGCGGGCGCTGGATTGACCAGGCGCAGCCATTGCCCCTCGCAGCCCGCCGCGGGGATCGCGAAGTCCATCTGCACGACCACCCACCCACTCGCCCTCTCGATGCGAGCACCGCGGCCGGCTTCGGTGCGGCCGTCGGCGCAGACCACCCGCCAGTCCAGGCCCTGGTCGGATCGCAGGTCGGGCGCCTTGGCACGTACCGACAGGCGGTATCGGCCGGGCGCGAGGAGGAGCGGGTGGCCGAGACCGGTGTCCGCGACCGCGCGACCGAGGAACGTGAGCCGCGCGCCCCCGGCCGCCTCGGTTCCGCCATGGCGGAACACGACGCCCTTGACCCTGCGCACGTGCCAGTCGAATCCGCTGGAGCTCGGGCGCTGCTCGAAGCCGCCGTTGTGGAGCAGTGGCACCGTGCCTGCAGCCGCAAGGCCACTGGCCCAGCGCGCGTATGCACTGCCCCAGCGCCCGGACTTGAGCATGCCGTCCATCCAGCGGGCTTCTTCGTCCGCGGTGAGTCCGCCGTGGCGGCGCAGGGCGGCGAACAGGTGGTCGCCCCGTGCGCCGGTATCGCGAGCGACTGCGCGCAGGATGCGTGTGCGCCAGCGCGGATGTTCGCCGAGATGGATCGCCAGCGCCTTGGCGAATCCCGGGTCCTGTGCCAGCTGCGCCAGCATCGGCAGCAGCACGTCGTGGCTTGCCGCGGACAGCGTCAGCAATGCGTCCAGATGGACCAGCGCCTGGCCGTAGTCGCCCGCCTTGAGGAAACGGGTCGCCAACCAGGTGCGGACGTGCACGTCGCGCGGCGCGCGCCGCACCGCGATCCGGTAGCGGGCCAGCACCTCGGCGTCACTGCCCTGCCCCGCCATCGCCTCGGCGAGCACCGCGAATGCCGCGCCGCGCAGTGGTTCCTCGGCCAGCACGGCGCGGGCGTGCGCGATCGCCGCGGCATGGTCGCCGGCGGCAAGCGCCGTGCGTGCGGTCTGCAGGCCGATGGTCGCCCCGCTGGGCGACGCGCCCGGGCGGTTCTCGCTGACGTGTGGCATGGCGATGCGCCATGCACCCACGGCGGCCAGCAGCAGGACCAGCAGCGCGAGGACGAGCCCGCGCGCAGTGCGGCTCACAGTGCCGGCACCAGCCGCAGTGAGGCGACCTGCCATTGGCCATCGCGGCGGGCGAGATCGATGGCCAGTTCGCCTTCTTCGATCGCCCCGCCGCGCCCGGCGACGGAATAGCGGCTGCGCACCGCGGCATGGGTGGTGTCCAGTCGCCACTGCGGCGCGAGCAGCAGCAGGTCGTGCGCGCGCTGACCGGCAAGGCGTGTGCGCATGTCCTCGCGGATGCCGTCGCCGGCGCCGCGTGCGGTGGCATCGGCCCATGCAGGGGGCGGCGCCGTGGCCACCAGGTAGCGCGTGACGCTGCGCACGCGCGCCTGCGCCTGCTGCATGAGGCGCAGCGGGTCGGTCTCGTCGTCGATCGCAGCGGCCGGTGCGGGGTCATTGCGCGCGGCTTCGACAAGCGTCGCAGCCTGCGTGGCGGGGTTCGTCGGCTGGGCTTCGGCCGGCTGCATGCGGCTCGTCGCGAGCCGGCGATCCGGCTCCGGCAAGGGCACGGGCTGGTCGCGGCGCCGCACCGCCGGTGCCGAAGGCGACAGCTCGGTGGCGGGGTCGCTGAGGTTCCCACCCGGCCGGGCCCACGCCAGGGTCTGCCGGGGGCCGCCTGACAGTGGCGGCAACCCAGCCGTCTGCTCGGCGGTACTGGCGACCTGGTTGGTCTCCACGGACCCTGCGCGAGCGCCCTGATCCGGACGCTCCTCCCCGTCGGGTGCCGCCGCAGATGCCGCCGCCGTGGCCATCAAGCCCATGTCCGCATCGACCGGGGCGCGTGCGCTACTTGGGTTTGGCGCGGCGCCCAACGGATCCCGCGGCAGCAGACCGGTGGCCGCACGGCGCATTGCATCGAGGTCCTGCGGAGCCCGGGCCAGGGCCTGCGCCCGCTGCGCCGTAGGCGCTGCGTAGGCGGTTTCCCCCGGCGCGATGTCCGCGTCGCGGAGGCGGTCGAGCTCGCCCTCGCGGCGGACGGCCACCAGGGCCAGCGCGATGCAGCCCAACGTGACCAGCAGGACGGCCAGTGGCGCCAATCGCCCGGTGCGCGGCGTCGCGCCGCCCCGGGTATGCACGGCGCGCAAGGCCGGCACCGGTGCCTGCGGCAGGCCGTCCGCGAACGCCGGTGCAGCGGCGGTGGCGTCCACCAGCGTGCGGTCGTAGGCGGCGCGTTGCGCGTCGGTGCGCAGCAGGTTCCAGGCCCAGTTCACGCGTCCCGAGAATGCCGAATCCCACTGCCCGCCGCTGCTGCGATCCGGATGCAGCCAGCGCAGCAGCAGCCGATGGTGGTCGCGGATCCGGCTGGCATGGGCGCTGCGCGCCACGCCGAGCACGCGATAGGCATCGGCGCCATCGAAGAGCATGGCCTGCTGCACGAAGAAGCGCGCCGCATCCAGGACCGCCGGCTCGCTGACACCCACGCGACGGGCCGCGGACTCCAGGCTCGCCACCGAACCACCGGCGATCGACAACAGCTCGGTGAGGTCGGACGGAAGCGGCTGCGCGCGGACCATGGCGCGCCGCGACGGCGTCTGCTGCAGGGCAAGCGCCCACTCCAGCGCTTCGCCAGCCTGGATCATTGCTTGGCGAGTCTCGGGCTGGTGCCGTAGGAGTAGTACGACGAATAGTCGTATCCGTAGCCCGCGACCTTGACGTCGTAGTGCGTGAGCAGGCCGCCGATCAGGTGCGCGCGCGCCGCGGCGAGGCGCTTCATGGCCGCCTGCGCGGTCTTGATGCGCGTGTTGCCGGACTGCACCACCAGCAGCGTGCCGCTGACCACGTTGGACAGGATGGGTGCGTCGGCGATGCCGAGCACCGGCGGGCCGTCGATGATCACCTGGTCGTACTTCTCGGCCGCCACCGTGAGCATCGACAGCAGGCGGCTGCCGGACAGCAGTTCAGCGGGGTTGGGTGGCAACGGGCCGGCCAGGATCACCTTCAGGCGCTCGTCGTCGGTGTTGAGCACCACCTGGCTCGCCGACGCGGCGCCGGCCAGCAGGCTGCTCAGGCCGGTCTCGGAACGCATGCCCATCGCCTTGTGCAGCGACGGATTGCGCAGGTCCGCCTCGATCAGCAGCACGCTGCGCCCGAGTTGCGCGAAGTTGCGCGCCAGGGTCAGCGCGGTCGTGGACTTGCCTTCCGCCGCACTGGGGCTGGTGACCAGCAGGACCTTGGGCACGCCGTTGTCGGTGGAGAACTGCAGGGCGGTGCGCACCGAGCGATAGCTCTCCGAGAACGCGGACCGTGGATCCGCCGTG
>DATINB010000332.1:0-2665 GCA_035474775.1 Luteimonas sp. | reverse complement strand
CAGCAACCGCGCCACGTGCGCGGTGTTCGTGCTGCGCTTCTCGACGGTCAGCAGCAGGTGCTCGCCCTGCCCGGTGGGCTCGAATGCCGCGAGCTCCTCGACGTGGAAATCGTCGGCACTGGCGCGCATCCGCGCCGCCAGCACGGGTGCGCCCAGCGCGGCCGGCGGGGCGTTCAGAGCCGGACCAGCAGGCAGACCGCCTGGGCGGCGATGCCTTCGCCGCGCCCGGTGAATCCGAGCCGCTCGCTCGTGGTGGCCTTGACGCTCACGCAGTCCACGTCGATGCCGAGGTCGGCGGCCATGGTGGTCCGCATGGCCTCGGCATGCGCGGACACCTTCGGCCGCTCGCAGACCACCGTGACGTCGAGGTTGCCGACCGCCCACCCGCGCGCCTGCAGCAGTGCGTTGCAGTGGCGCAGCAGGCCGCGGCTGTCCGCGCCGCGCCAGCGCGCATCGGCGGGAGGAAAATGCATGCCGATGTCGCCCAGCGCCAGCGCGCCGAGCATGGCGTCGCAGGCTGCATGGAGCACCACGTCGCCGTCGCTGTGCGCCACCACGCCGTGGTCGTGCGGCACGCGCACGCCGCCGAGCATGACGTGGTCGCCCTCGCCGAAGGCATGCACGTCGTACCCCTGGCCCACGCGCATGCTCATGCCTGCGCCTTGCGCGCCAGCAGGAACTCGACCAGCACGAGGTCGGCGGGCGTGGTGACCTTGATGTTGTCCTCCGCGCCCTCCACCAGCAGCGGGCGGTGCCCGAGCCGCTCCATCGCCATCGATTCGTCGGTGACCGCCTCGCCGGCCGCCAGCGCGACGTCGAGTGCGCGGGTGAGCTGCAGCCGCCGGAACAGCTGCGGGGTCAGCGCACGCCACAGATCCTCGCGCGGTTCGGTGCCGTCGATGCCGCCGTCGTCGCCGCCGCGCTTGAGCGTATCGCGCACCGGCGCCGCGAGGATCGCACCGACCAGGTCGTTGCGACCGCGCTCCAGCAACGCGTCCAGGTCCTCGAGGCTGATGTTCGGTCGAGCCGCGTCGTGCACCAGCACGAAATCATCGGCGCGCACGTCGTCGGGCAATGCGTCCAGCCCGGCCAGCACCGAGGCCGCACGGGTCCCGCCGCCGACGCAGGTCCGCACCGGCTTGCCGCCGACCGCCGCCCACTGCGGCCAGGACGCGTCGTCCGCAGCCAGCACCACCACCACGCCCTCCACCGACGGATGCGCCATCAACGCCTGCAACGTGTGCGCGATCAGCGGCGCGCCCGCGACCTCGAGGTACTGCTTGGGGATCGCGGCGCCGAAGCGCAGCCCGCGCCCCGCCGCGGGCACCACCGCCCAGGTCATGGCCTGCCCTCGGCTGCGGCCGGTGCCTGGCTGCGCTCGACCACACGGTAGAACGTCTCGCCGGGCCTGATCATGCCGAGCTCGCCGCGTGCGCGTTCCTCGATCGCGGCCTCGCCGGACTTGAGGTCGGCGACCTCCGCTGCCAGTGCCGCGTTGCGATCGCGCAGGCCGGCGTTCTGCCGATCCTGCTGCTCGACGCGGGCCTTGAGCTCCGCGACCTCATGGGTGCCGCCGTTGCCGAACCACAGCCGGTACTGCAGCCACGCGAGCAACGCGGCCAGCACCAGCACCAGCACCCCGAGTCCGCGCATGCCGATCCGGCGTCAGCTGCGCAGCGACACGAACGCGTCACGGCCGGCATAGCGCGCCCTGCCGCCCAGTGCCTCCTCGATGCGCAGCAACTGGTTGTACTTGGCCACACGGTCGCTGCGGCACAGCGAACCGGTCTTGATCTGGGTGGCGGTGGTGGCCACCGCGATGTCGGCGATGGTGGTGTCCTCGGTCTCGCCCGAGCGGTGCGACACGATGGCGGCATAGCCGGCGGCGTCGGCCATGGCGATGGCTTCCAGGGTCTCGGTGAGCGTGCCGATCTGGTTGACCTTGATCAGGATCGCATTGGCGGTGCCGGACTCGATGCCCTGGCGGAAGATCTTCGGGTTGGTCACGAACAGGTCGTCGCCGACCAGCTGCACGGTCTTGCCGATGCGCGTGGTGAGCAGGCCCCAGCCGGCCCAGTCGTCCTCGGCCATGCCGTCCTCGACGGTGACGATCGGGTACTGGCGGCACCAGTCGGCCAGGAAGTCGGTGAACTGCTCGCTGGTCAGCCGCTTGCCCTCGCCCACCAGGTGGTACTTGCCGTTGTCGTGAAACTCGGTGGCGGCGACGTCCAGGCCCAGCAGGATGTCGTCGCCGGCGCGGTAGCCGGCCTTGCCGATCGCTTCCAGGATGCTGTCGAGCGCTTCGACATTGCTGCGGAAGTCGGGCGCGAAGCCGCCCTCGTCGCCGACCGCGGTGCTCAGGCCGTGGCCCTTCAGCACCGACTTCAGCGCGTGGAAGATCTCGGTCCCCGCGCGCAGGCTCTCCGCGAAGGAGTCGAAACCCACCGGCAGCACCATGAACTCCTGCAGGTCGACGTTGTTGTCGGCATGCGCACCGCCGTTGATGATGTTCATCATCGGCACCGGGAGAGCGGGCGCGCCCTGGCCGGAGAGGTCGGCGAGGTGCCGCCACAACGGCACGCGCTTCGATGCCGCCACCGCATGCGCATTGGCGAGCGAGACCCCCAGCAGGGCATTGGCCCCCAGGCGGCCCTTGTTGTCGGTG
>DATINB010000331.1:0-5443 GCA_035474775.1 Luteimonas sp. | reverse complement strand
CGACGTTGACCTGCCCGACGCGCGCGCGGGCGTTGGTGACATCGGTGAGCACCTGCTGCTCGTGTGCGGCGTAGCCCTTGACCGTGGCGACCAGGTTGGGGATCAGGTCGGCGCGGCGCTGGTACTGGTTGAGCACCTCGGACCAGCCGGCGGCGACCGCCTCGTCCTTCTGCTGGATCCGGTTGTAGCCGCAGCCGCTGAGCAGCAACGACAGCAGGAGCAGGGCGAGGATGCGCATGGCGGTGCTCCGGTTGGACGAGCCTGCATTGCAGCACCGCAGGCACCGCGGCGCAACGCGCGGGAAACCGCGCAGGCGTCTGCTAGGCTCGCCGCGAATCCACGGGGGCCGCATGGCGCACAACCAGTTCGAGCTGCTCGGCCAACGGCGGTTCCTGCCGTTCTTCACCGTGCAGTCGCTCGGCGCGTTCAACGACAACGTGTACCGGCAGGCGATCATCGGCCTGCTGTTCTACCTCGGGATCAGCAGCGGGCAGCGCACGCTGTATACCAACCTTGCGCCCGCGCTGTTCATCCTGCCGTACTTCCTGTTCTCCGCGCTGGCCGGGCAGTTCGCGGAGAAGCTGGAGAAGTCGCGGCTGATCCGCATCACCACCGCGATGGAGATCGGCATCATGTCGCTCGCCGCCGTGGGTTTCCTGCTCGGCAACATGGCGATCCTGCTGGTCGCCTTGTTCTGCACCGGTATGCAGTCGACGCTGTTCGGACCGGTCAAGTATTCGATCCTGCCGTCGGTGCTCAGGCCCGAGGAACTCACCGGCGGCAACGGCCTGGTCGAGATGGGCACGTCGATCTCGATCCTGATCGGCATGATCTTCGGTGGCCTCGTGTTCCAGGTGGCGGGCGAGCACGGCCCGCAGGCGGCGGCGGCCTCGGTGGTGGTGCTGGCGATCCTCGGCAACCTGGCCAGCCGCGCGATCCCACGGGTGGAGGCCAGTGCGCCGGAGCTGGTGATCCGCTGGAACCCGATCCCGGAATCGCTGTCGATCTGGCGGCTGACGCGGCGCCACCCGGCGGTGCGCAACGCCATCCTCGGCGTGTCGTGGTTCTGGTTCATCGGAACCGTGCTGACCGCGCAGTTGCCGACCTATGCCGAGCTGCACCTGGGCGCGCCGGAGCGCAGCACCGCGTTGTACATCGTCGCGCTGGCGTTGTTCTCCATCGGCGTGGGCATCGGCTCGCTGCTGTGCGAGAAGCTCTCCGCGCGCACCGTGGAGATCGGGCTGGTGCCGCTGGGTGCGTTCGGCATCAGTGCGTTTCTCCTCGACCTGTACTTCGCACGCAGTGGTGCACCGCCGGCGACCGGGCTGTCGGTGCAGGCGTTCCTCTCAGGCCAGGGCGGCTGGCGCATCGCGCTCGACCTCACCGCGATCGGGTTCTTTTCCGGGCTGTTCATCGTGCCGCTGTTCGCGCTGATCCAGAGCCGCACGCCCAAGCACGAGCTGTCGCGCGTCATCGCCGGCCTCAACATCCAGAACGCGGCGTTCATCGTCGCCGCGGCCATGCTCGGCATCGTGGTGCAGCGCTTCCTCGGCTGGAGCATCCCCCAGGTGTTCCTGGCCCTGGCGATCGCCAACACGCTGGTCTCGATCTGGATCTTCACGCTGGTGCCCGAGTTCCTGATGCGGCTGCTGAGCTGGCTGCTGGTCCGCGCGTTGTACCGGCTGCATGCGCAGGGCACCGAGGCGAACGTGCCGGACGAGGGCGCGGCGCTGCTGGTGTGCAACCACGTCAGCTACATGGATGCGCTGATCCTGTCGGCGTCCATCCCGCGGCCGGTGCGTTTCGTGATGTACCACCGCATCTACCGCCTGCCCCTGCTGCACTGGATCTTCCGCACCGCGCGGGTGATCCCGATCGCCGGCGCCAGCGAGGATCCGGCGCTGATGGAACGGGCGTTCGCGGAGATCGACGCCGCGCTTGCCGATGGCGAGCTGGTCGGCATCTTCCCGGAGGGCCGGCTGACGCGCGACGGGGCGATCGGTCCGTTCAAGTCCGGTGTCGAACGCGTGCTCGCGCTGCGCCCGGTGCCGGTGGTCCCGATGGCGCTGCGCGGCATGTGGCAGAGCATGTGGAGCCACAACGAGTCGCGGATGGGCCGCATGCGGGTGCCACGGCGGCTGCGGGCGCGGATCGAGGTGGTGGCGGTGCCGGCGATCGACGGGGCGGTCGCCACCGCCACGGGGCTGGAGATGATCGTGCGCGGGTTGCGCGGGGATGCGGCGTAGCGGGTCCGTGGCTCAGATCCTGCGACTCCGCTCAGCGGGCGCCCGCGTGCCAGCGTTCGATCAGCCAGCGCGAGATCGAGATCGCGGGTGACAGCAGGAGATCGGGATCGTCGCCGGCGATCGCTCGGCCGACGCTTGCGCGGTCGAACCAGCGCACGTCCTCGAGTTCCTCGTTGGCCTGCGGTGGGTCCGGCGCGGCATCGGCGACGAAGCCCAGCATCAGCGAGGACGGGAATGGCCAAGGCTGTGCGGCCAGGTAGCGGCAGGCGTGCACGCGCACGCGGCTTTCCTCGAACACTTCGCGCACCACGGTCTGCTCGAGCGTCTCACCGGGTTCCACGAACCCGGCCAGCACCGAATAGCGGCGCGCCGGCCAGCTCGCCTGGCGGCCGAGCAGCAGGCGCTCGCCGTCGCTGACGGCGACGATCACCGCCGGGTCGGTGCGCGGGTAATGTTCGAGCGCGCAGCCGCTGCAGCGGCCGAGCCAACCGGCCCGTTCGAGGGCGACCGCATGGCCGCAGCGGCCGCAGAAGCGGTGTCGCGCCTGCCAGTGCAGCAGTGCACGCGCCTGGGCGAAGGCGGTGGACGCGGTCGGGGGCCAGCTGGCGGCGGCGCCGCGCAGGTCGACGCTCGGCGCGTCCGGGCCGCGGGCACGCTGCACGGCGAACCAGGCCGTCGCCCCGTCGAGCCCCAGGAACAGCGCATCCGTCGCGTCGGGCGCGACCTGGAAACCGTGCCGGATGTCGGCGTCGCCGCTGGCGGTCGCGCGAGCGCGGCCGTCGGGGTCCAGCTCCAGCACGCAGGCATCCGCCCACGCTCGGGCCAGCGCATCCGGGTCGTTGCGGACGTGCTCCGCGCGGTCCAGTGCGGAGGCGACGAATGCGAATGACGGCGAGGCCACGAGGACACCCTCCGCAGCACCGGACGCCGCAGCGGGCTCACGCGCCGACATGCGCCCGGCCCCGCTCAGACGGTGAAGCTGCTGCCACAGCCGCAGGTGGAACGGGCATTGGGGTTGCGGATGCTGAACTGCGCGCCGTGCAGGCTTTCGGTGTAGTCCACCGCGGCACCCATCAGGTACTGCAGGCTGAGCGGGTCGACCAGCAGCATCACCCCGTCGGTGGCGATGGCGAGGTCGTCCTCGCCCTGCTGTTCGTCGAACTCGAAGCCGTACTGGAACCCCGAACAGCCGCCGCCCTGGATGTACACGCGCAGTTTCAACGCCGGGTTGCCTTCCTCCGCGATCAGCTCGCGCACCTTGGCGGCAGCGGACGCAGTGAAATCCAGTGGGCGCTCGAGCGACTGGTAGTCGGGCGTCGCGATCGCGGTATCGACAGAGTCCATCGGCACAGGATGGGGGGCCCCGCCCGTGGCTTCAAGCGCCGGGTGCCGGGCGGGCCGCGGCCTCGGCCCACGGGAACGCCTGTTCCACTGGCGTGCCCCCGGTGGGAACCGCGCGCACGCGCACCCGCAGGGGCTGGAAATCCGCCGGCAGCAGCAGGTCGCCTTCGATCTGCTGGAAATACTTGAACGAGTATTCGACCCCGGGGTTCCGGGCCTGTCTGCGCAGGTCCGCCCACGACAGCCGTTCCAGTGCCCCGCCACGCGTGCCTTCCACCGAAAGCGTCAGCCGGCCGCTGCTGGTGGCGCCGCGATTGAGATTCTGGGTCAGCGTGGTGGTGAAGTGCCATGCGCCGCCGCCCTGGGGCTGGACCTGGAGGGCATGCACGGTGAGACCGCGACGCTGGCTGGTCGCGCCGACGAAGCGCTCGTAGAAGGCCACGTCGGCGCGCAGTCCGGCGATTTCCTCGTCGCGCTCGGCGAGCGTGCCCTGCAGGTCGCGGTTCGCATCGCGGCTGATCTGGTCCGACCGGGTCAGGGTGGCGACGCGCTGCTCCAGCTCGTCGAGCTTCGCGCGTGCGGCCTGGCTGGTGGCCTGCCCATCGCCACCGCCCTCGACGAGCGTCTTCCACAGCCCCCAGGCGCCGAATGCCAGCGAGACGGCGAGCACCAGCAGCACCCCGTACAGCAGGCGCCTTGCCTCGGCCGGCATGGGGGCCGCCTCGGTCTCCGGTGGCGCGTCCACGGGGGCCGGCGGCACGGCGTCGTCAGTCATCGCCACGGTATAGCGACCGGTTCACGCCGCCGTCAAGCCACGCCCGCTCCCATGCACGGCGCACCGCGGCGCGGCGAGGGGGCCCCGATGACCGAAGTCCACCTGTTCGCGATCGGGGTACTCCTGGCCTGGCTTGCAGGCGTGCGCGCCTACCTCACCGTCTTCGGCCTCGGCGTGGCCGGCGCGCTCGGATGGCTGGACCTGCCGCAGGGCCTGCAGGCCACCACCTCGCCGTGGGTGATCGGACTGTCCGGCGTACTCGCGGCAGTGGAGTTCTTCGCGGACAAGATTCCCGGGGTCGATTCGGTGTGGGACCTCCTGCAGACACTCGCACGGGTGCCGGCGGGCGCATTCCTGGCCGCGGCCACGCTGGCACCGGCCGGCGACCTGGGGGCGGGGATGCTCGCCACCGGGGCCGGCGTGGCGTTGACCAGCCATGTGCTGAAGGCGGGATCTCGCGCCCTCATGAACGTCTCGCCGGAGCCGGTGAGCAACCTCGCCGCTTCGGTCACCGAGGACGTGGCCGTGGTGGGTGCGTTGACCATGGCGTTCGCCTATCCCTGGCTGACGCTGGCGGTGATGGTCGCGATCACCGCCTCGATCGCATTCGCGATGTGGTGGATCTGGCGCCGCCTGGTCCGGCCTGTGCAGGGGCGACGGACGCACTGACGCCATGGCCGCCGCCCGGCCACCCCCGCGCGGTTCGATGTAGGCTGTCAGGCTGGAGCGCCGGGTCGATCGCGCCTCCACAGGGAGTGCCGATACGATGCCTGCGCCGCCAAACGTAGCTGCGAGAACCGCCATGACGCCTGCCGGCTCCGGCCCGGCCGCGCCTGCCGGCGATCCGGCGCGCGCGGAGTTCCCGCCCGCGCAGTACTGGCGCCGATGGGGGACGGATGCGGCGCCCCCGGTCGCCGTGGCCAGCGAGTCGCGCGCCGAGCCGGTCCGGACACCCGTGGCGGCGTCAACCGCGGCCGATGGCGAAGCTCCGTTCCGGGTCCTGGTCGTCGAGGACGACCTCAGCCAGGCGCTGTTCGCCGAAAGCGTGCTCAGCGGCGCCGGCATGCAGGCAGCGGTGGTC
>DATINB010000330.1:0-3348 GCA_035474775.1 Luteimonas sp. | reverse complement strand
ATCCACCAGTGGGCACGGTCGTCCGGGCCATCGCGATGCAGGGCGATCGCTGCCAGACCGCCCCGTCCTGCGAGCGACGGCAACATACCTTCCGGCAGGATGCCGTCGAACCCTTGCGTGTCCGGGCCCACGCCCCACGTCCAACGAAAATCGAATTCCATGCCGTGGTGCCGGAGGCCCACGAGTTGCGGCCCCGTCGCGGCATCGCGTGGTGTCGGTGCCGCCGATCCCGTGGCGACGCCGGCTCCCAATCGGGCCAGATCTTCGCTGGCGCCGAGATGGCCGCCGTGCGCGTCCTGCTGCCAGAAAGCGGAAGTCGGACTTCTCTCGCGCACGATCTGTGACGGCCACCCGGCCCAGGGCATGTGCATCACGCCCTGGAGGTCCGCCGCGAGGTCGGTGGCATGACCGCCCAGATGGCTCCGCAGCAAGGCGTCGAGTTGCAGGCGCGAGGGCGTCGGCAGGGGCTTGCCGAACCAGTGCGGCCAGCCGGGCCGGTAGAGGGCATCGAGCGCGTCCACGGCACGGATCACGGTCGCTGCGTCCGTTCCGGGTGCAGGGATGCGGGCGGCGAGGCGCGACAGCGCGTGGAGGACGTCGACGTGGGACCGCGTGCTCTCGTGGCTTTTCCACGAGCGTCGCAGCCACCCCCGGGTGACCCGCTGGAAGAAGATCAGCGGGCAGGCGCGTCCCGCCTCGTCGCTCGAGGCCACGGCCACGCCTTGCACGCAATGCCTCGGTGCGAAGGGCAGGGTTCCCGGCTGCATCACGAAGGTCACCGGCAGATCGGCCAGGTCCGACGAAATCCTGGGGGGCGGAAGGATTTCGCGGCCTGACGCGGTCCACGCCAAGGCTTGCCGCCGTTGACCCTCCTGCGCCCCGGGCCGCCGGGCCCAGACCCGATCGACCCAGTCCTGCCAGTCCCGTGCCTGCCCCACCGTGGTCCTGTGGCGCAGGCAATCTCCCTGGCTCGGCAGCTTTCCCCACACCGACAGGGGGCCGACCCGCCAATGCCGGCCGATGGGTACGGATGCGTCGAGGAACGTCATGTGCGGCACCTCATGCGGCCGACCGCAACGGGCAGCCGAAGTTCTTCAGCAGTGGACTGTTCAACGGGTTGATGCCGCTGCTGCCGATGTCCAGGACCACGCGCCGCCCCTCGAACTGGAACTCCACCGCCACCCGTCCGCCACTTGCGCCACCGACGATGCGGCCACGCTCCATCAGACGCAGCAGGGCCCAGGGGCCACGCACCGCAATCGTCGAAGTGTCGGCCTTGATCCGGGGCTGCACGCCGATCTCGGCCATGGTACCGCCGCGCGGTCCCGGCCATTGCACCGGCAGGGCCTGGATCGGACCGTGGGCGTAGCGCTGGACCTGGCCGTCGAGGTCGATCAGCAGCTCCGTGACGCTGGCCTCCAGCGTCTGCACGCTCACGTCGAGCTTCCAGGCCATGCGCTTGGCGCCCGGGTCCTTGAAGTAGGTCTCGCGGATCTGTCCAACCTGCGCGAAGAAGTCCGGATCGGGTCCGTCTGCGGCGAGCAGCTTGAGCAGCTCTCCGGTCAGGGTGGGGCCGTTGACGGCCGGCGCGGGGACTTGCCCATGGGCGATGCGCTCCATTCCGACCATCGCGTTGGCCAGGGCCGGGCTCCTGTATCGCCATGGCCGCGAACTGGTGTCCACCAGGAGCGCGAGGTGCTTGTTGAAGTATTCGTCTGCGGCGCCGCCGGCGGCGAACAGGGCGTTGAAGTCGTCCACGGCGACTTCCTGAGTGCTGGCGGCGAAGGGATAACGGCCGGCGATGTTGCGTCTGCAGGGTTCGCCCACGGTCAGCGCCAGCAGGTTCACCAGATGGTCCATCTGCGCCTGGGCCTGCACGCGCAGGATGGCGGCCGCGCCCTGGGCCACCTTCTCGGAACCGTTGGCGCTGATGCCCAGCAGCACCTCGCGAAAGGGCGCCGGCAGCTTGCCGGCCTCGATCCGGAGTTTCGTGGCGGCCTCCACGCCGGCGGGAGGCAGCGCGCCCGTGCTGATCGCGGCATCGGCGACCACCAGCGCGGTGTAGTACTCGTTGAGCAGGTTGGAGATGCCGTCGAGCGCCGGCCTGCCGCCGGGCAGCGCGACGCCCTCGCTCTGGCCCGTGACCACCTCGCGCAAGGCCGCGAAGCGCTCGTCCACCAGTTCGCGCTGCGCACGTTGCGCCGAGCGCGGCCCCAGGTCCTGGCCGACTTGCACGGTCTTCTTCTCCACCTGCTCGGCGGCCTTGTCGAGGAAGGACTTGTTCTCCTCGCCGCCGGCCTTGAGCGGGCGCGCCAAGGTGGTCTCCCTCGCCGCCATGCGCCCGAGCCGGGTGAGCGGCGAGTCGGGCGCGGCCAGCTGGCGCAGCACGTTGAGCTCGAACGCCAGGGAGCCACCGCTCTGCGCACCGATGACGCGGATGTCGGCCAGGAAGGCCGTCCACGCGTCGGTGTACTCGATGAGGTACTGGCGTCGGATCTCCTCGATCAGTGCCACGGTCTCGCTTTCGCTGGGCGCGCCGCGTGCCGCCGACCGCTGCGACGTGCCGAAACCGTCGGTGCGTCCCATGACCCAGGCATCGTCCATCATGGCGACGGCCACCATGTTCGGCACGCGCTTGGCGAACAGGTCGTGGTAGCCGTCATAGGTAAAAAAACCCGGCACCCCCTTCTCCAGGGTCTCTCCCGATGCGCGGCCGAAGAGCGTGCCGATCTGCGGGCCCAGCGCGCGCACCAGGGTGAAGTCCTGGGGCGCATCCGGCGTCAGGGCGTCCTTGGTGCGCTGGTACAGGCGCTCGGTGCTGGAACTGCCGTCCAGGAAGCCGCGGACCTGGCGTATCAATGCCTCGTCCCGGGCAGTCACTGGCTGGACGACGCGCCGGCCGGAGAACATGTCCTGCAGATAGCCCACCATGGCGGCGCTGTTGCCGAACGTGGCGGCGAGACCGGGCTCGCTGGCGAGGGGTACACCGATCGTGGCCGGGGTCGCCGACGTGCCGGCCGGAATCGCGTTGCCGCCGCCCTCGCCGTCCGCGCCCTGCTGCCAGTCGCGCAGGACCCAGTCACGCACCACCTGGGCACCGGTGGGCGATGCCGCATGGCGCGCCTCGTCGTGCAGCAGCAGATAGACGTGCAGGGCGTCGTAGGCGCGCCTGGCGTCCTCCGCCTGGATTGCGGCACGCATCACCGCTTCCATGCGCTGGGCGATCACCGGCAGGATCAGGCGGTCCTGCAGATGGCCGTAGGTCGAGCGGGCGGCATCGACGACCGGAGCGGCCGCATAGAGGCCGTACTGGTAGGCGAGGGGAGGCGCTGCCGGATCCAGTCCCGA
>DATINB010000329.1:0-4665 GCA_035474775.1 Luteimonas sp. | reverse complement strand
CTGGCCATCGTCGAGCGTTGGCTGCAGGCGGTTCCGGGTTCGCTGTCGGCGCTGGAGATGCGCATGCGGATCCTGGCGGCCGCCGAGGATCACGAGGCTGCGGGTCAGGCGGCCTCGGCGGTGCTCGCACGCGAACCGCGGCACCGCGAGGCACAGTCGCGCCTGTTGAAGATGGATCTGGCCGGCGCCGAACCGGAGGCCGCGCTGCGGCGCGTGGACGGCTTGCTGGCCACTGCCGCGAGCGACGACGAGCGTCGCGCGCTCCTGCCTTGGAAGGCGATGGTCCACGACCATCTCGGCCAGGCCGGCGAGGCGGTGGCGGTCTGGGAGGCGCTGCATGCCGGGGTTGCCGGCTCGCGCCTCCCGCTGCCGCAACCGGTGCCGCGGTCGCGGACGCCGGCGCCGCCAGCCGGCATTGCCGCCGCTGCCGTCGCGACACCGGGGAGGGCCCAGGTGGGCTTCCTGTTCGGGCTGCCGGGCTCGCGGGTGGAGCATCTGGCCGGGATCCTCGGGGAGACGCTGGGTGCGTTCCGCGCCGATCGCCATCGCGCCGGTGCGCCCGACGATGCATTCCAGAGCTATTTCACGCCGCGCCGGCTGCAGGCACGGGAGACCAGTGCCGCCGACGTGGTGGCAGGCTGGCGGGCGCAGTTCGCCGCGCGGGGACTCACCGGCGAGGTCATGGACTGGCTGCTCTGGTGGGACAACGAACTGGCTGCCGTGCTGCACGCGGAGGCGCCGGAGGCGACCCTGTTCGTGGCGCTGCGTGACCCGCGCGACATGCTGCTCGACTGGCTGGCCTTCGGCACGTCGGGCCCGTTCCGCATGGAGTCCGTCGCGACGGCCGCCGAGTGGCTCGCGACCCAGCTCGAGCAACTCGCCGTGCTGCACGAGCAGGGCCTGATGTCCCATCGCCTGATCCGCCTGGATGACGCGGTCGCCGACCCGCAGCAGATGGCGGCGCTGCTGGGCAACGTGATGTCGGTCGACCTCCCGGCACCGCCCGGGCGCCCGGCGGGCATGCCGCCGTTCCCGAAAGGCTACTGGCATCGCTACCGCGACGTCCTGGCCGCTCCGTTCGCGCGCCTGTCGCCGGTGGCGAACCGCCTCGGCTATCCGTGACCCGCGGGCCCCACCCACCACCCCACAGCAGGCCTCCCATGCAGATCCGCAGCGACAGCTTCGAACGCGGCCAGCCGATCCCCGCAGAGTTCGCCATGGGCGCGGCGGACGGCTTCGGCGGCAACCGCAACCCGCACCTGGCCTGGGACGACGTGCCGGATGGCACGCGCAGCTTCGTGTTGCTGTGCATCGATGCCGATGCACCCACCGATGCCACGCTGGCCGCGCAGCCCGACCCGATCCCGCTCGACCATGTACGCGGCGAGTTCGTGCACTGGGTGGCGGTGGACGTCGATCCGCTGTTGCGCGAGGTGCCGGCCGGCAGCTGCAGCGACGGCGTGGAAAAAGGCGGCAAGCGCACCCCTCCGGGGCTCGGTGCCGCGCGCCAGGGCTGCAACGACTACACCGGATGGTTCGTCGGCCAGGCCGGGATGTCGGGCAGCTACCTGGGCTACGACGGCCCCTACCCGCCGCCCAACGACCTGCGCCTGCATCGCTATTTCTTCCGCCTGTTCGCGCTGGACGTGGCGACGCTGGACGTGCCGGCCGCGGCGTTCACGGCAGCGGATGCACTGCGCGCCATGCAGGGCCACGTGCTGGCGGAAACCGCCGTGCATGGCACCTACACGCTCAACCCGCACGTGGCGTCCGGCTGAGGCGTCAACTGCCTGCCGGCATCAGCATGAGCAGCAGTGCGCCCAGCACGATGCGGTAGACGGCGAACCCGGTGAACCGGTGCCCCTTGATGTAGCCCAGCAGCCAGCGGACCACCACGAAGCCGGTGGCGGTGGCGGCGGCGAAGGCCAGCGCGACCTGCCCCCAGTCCTCGCTGCCCAGGCCCTGCTCCTGCCAGAGTTCGAGGAATGCGTAGGCGCTGGCCGCGAACATGGTGGGGATGCCCACCAGGAACACGAATTCGGTGGCCGCCGAGCGCCGCGACAGGCCGGCGAGCATGGCGACGAAGATCGCGGCCGCGGAGCGCGACGTGCCCGGGAACACGCCGGCCACCACCTGGGCAAGGCCGACCAGCACCGCCACCGTCCAGGTGACGTCGAACCCGTCGCCACGCCGCTCGGCCAGCCGCTCGGCGACGATCATCCACACGCCACCGAGGATCAGCGCCCATGCGACGGGCGTGACCGTTTCCGGCAGCTCCCAGCCGGCCATGCGGACCGGCAGGCCGACGACGGCGGTGACGCCGAACGCCAGCGCCATCTTCATTGCGTAGTCGCGGTGGGCCGGCTCGCGCAGCCCGGTGGCCAGCGCCCAGATGCGGTTCCGGAACACCAGGGTGATGGCCACGATGGCGCCCGCCTGGATGACGATGTTGAAGAAGTCCGAACGCGCGCCGAGCCAGTGCTGCGCGATCAGCAGGTGGCCGGTGCTCGACACCGGCAGGAACTCGGTGAGCCCCTCGAGGATGCCGAGCAGCAGGGCGGCAAGCAGGTCGGGCATGGCGGATCCGGACGATGCGCGGCCGGCTAGGATAAGCCAGCGCGACGGACGCACCAAAAGGGTGCATGTGTGCTTTAGGTCGGCCCATCATGGTGCGCCAAGGCCCGATGCTCTGGCCGGGGCCCTTTGGAATCAGACACCTGCGCGGGTCTTCCGGTGGCATGGCGCTTGCGTACAGTATTGCCATCGCCAAACTACCGGGGTCCAGATGTCCATCGAGAGCGTCGAGAAGTTGATCGCCGATCACAAGGTCGAGTGGATCGACCTCCGTTTCACCGACATGCGCGGCGTGGAGCACCACGTCACCTATCCGAAGTCGATCGTCGAAGCGGCGCTGTTCGAGGACGGCAAGATGTTCGACGGTTCCTCCATCAGTGGCTGGAAGGGCATCGCCGAATCCGACATGGTGCTGCTGCCCGACGCCGACACCGCGTACCTGGACCCGTTCACCGCCGATCCCACCCTGGTGCTGACCTGCGACGTCCTCGACCCGTCGACCATGCAGGCCTACTCGCGCGATCCACGCGGCGTGGCGCGTCGCGCCGAGGCCTACCTCAAGTCCAGCGGCATCGCCGAGCAGGCGTTCTTCGGCCCGGAGCCCGAGTTCTTCATCTTCGATTCGGTGCGCTACGGCAACGACATGGGCCACACGTTCTTCCAGGTCGATTCCGAGGAAGCGCACTGGAACTCGGCCAAGGACTACGCCGGTGGGAACTCGGGCTACCGCCCGGGCATCAAGGGCGGCTACTTCCCGGTGGCGCCGCTGGATTCGCTTCACGACATCCGCGCCGAGATGTGCCGCACGCTGGAAGACGTCGGCATCGAGGTCGAGGTGCACCACCACGAGGTGGCCAACGCCGGCCAGTGCGAGATCGGCACCAAGTTCAACTCGCTGGTCAAGAAGGCCGACGAACTGCAGGCGATGAAGTACGTGATCAAGAACGTCGCCCACCGCAACGGCAAGACGGTGACCTTCATGCCCAAGCCGATCGTCGGCGACAACGGCAGCGGCATGCACGTGCACCAGTCGCTGGCCAAGGGCGGCAACAACCTGTTCTCCGGCGACGGCTACGGCGGCCTGAGCCAGATGGCGCTGTGGTACATCGGCGGCATCTTCAAGCACGCGCGCGCCATCAACGCGTTCGCCAACTCCACCACCAACTCGTACAAGCGGCTGGTGCCGGGCTACGAGGCGCCGGTGATGCTGGCCTACTCCGCGCGCAACCGCTCGGCGTCGTGCCGCATCCCGTACGTGTCCAATCCCAAGGCGCGCCGCATCGAGGTGCGCTTCCCGGATCCGATGAACTCCGGCTACCTGATCTTCTCGGCGCTGATGATGGCCGGGCTCGACGGCATCAGGAACCAGATCGATCCGGGTGGCCCGAGCGACAAGGACCTCTACGACCTGCCGCCGGAAGAGGAGAAGGGCATCCCCACCGTGTGCCATTCGCTGGACCAGGCCCTCGAGGCGCTGGATGGCGATCGCGACTTCCTCAAGGCCGGCGGTGTCTTCACCGACGACTTCATCGACAGCTACATCGCCCTGAAGATGAAGGAGGTGACCGCGTTCCGCGGCGCCACCCATCCCCTGGAATACCAGATGTACTACGCGATCTGAGCAGGCCGTCGCCAGGTCGGCACCACGGTCGCGCCAGGCGGGTGCTGGCCGGGCTCGCGCCGCTGACGGCCGGACTGGCGGCGCCGGCCGCGATCGCGGCGCCGCTGGCGCACGGGGCGGTCGTCGACAAGGGCGACGTGGCGTGGATGCTCACCTCCACGCTGCTGGTCCTGCTGATGGCGTTGCCCGGGCTGGCGCTGTTCTACGGCGGCATGGTGCGCTCGAAGAACATGCTCTCGGTGCTGATGCAGGTGTTCGTGGTGTTCTCGCTGATCACGGTGCTGTGGTGCATGTACGGCTACAGCGTCGCGTTCACCGAGGGTAACGCGTTCTTCGGCAGCTTCGATCGGCTGTTCCTGAAAGGCACGTTCGACCCGGTGAAGGGCGAGTTCGCGATGGGCGCCACGTTCAGCAAGGCGACCCCGATCCCGGAGCTGTTGTTCGTCGCCTTCCAGTGCACCTTCGCCGCG
>DATINB010000328.1:0-3901 GCA_035474775.1 Luteimonas sp. | reverse complement strand
CGGTCGGCGTCATCGGCGCGGTCGCACCGGCGATCCTGCTGCTGGCCCGCCTCGTGCAGGGCTTCGCGACCGGCGGCGAGTACGGCACCAGCGCCACCTACATGTCCGAGGCGGCGATCCGCGGGCATCGCGGCTTCCTGTCGTCGTTCCACTACGTGACCCTGATCGGCGGCCACGTGCTGGCGCAGGCGCTGCTGCTGGTGATGCTGCGGACGCTCGACCTGCAGCAGATCGCCGACTGGGGCTGGCGGGTGGCGTTCGGGATCGGCGGGCTGGCCGCCATCGCCGTGTGGTGGCTGCGCCAGAGCATGGACGAGTCGCTGTCCAGCGACGCCATCGCGCAGGCGCGCGAGGGCGGCGCGCGCGCGACGGGTTCGCTGCACGAGCTGTTCGTGCACCAGTGGCGGCCGCTGCTGCTGTGCTTCCTGATCACCGCCGGCGGCACGGTGGCGTTCTACACCTATTCCATCAACGGCCCCAAGATCATCCAGGGCATGTTCGCCGGCGGCGACGCCATGACCGGCACGTACATCAACCTGGCCGCGCTCACCCTGCTGATGCTGCTGCAGCCACTGGGCGGCTGGCTGTCTGACCGCGTCGGCCGCAAGTCGCTGCTGGTGTTCTTCGGCGTGGGTGGCGTGCTGTACAGCTGGGTGCTGGTGCTGTGGCTGCCGCAGCAGACCGACTGGGTCGTCGCGTTCGCGATCCTGGCGCTGGGCTTCGTGATCCTGACCGGCTACACGTCGATCAACGCGGTGGTCAAGGCGGAACTGTTTCCCACCCACATCCGGGCGCTCGGCGTGGGGCTTGGCTACGCGCTGGCCAACTCGGCGTTCGGCGGGACCGCGCCGCTGCTGTACCAGGCCAGCCTGCGCAGCGGCCACGTGACCGAGTTCGCCGCGTACGTCACCGCGGTCATCGCCGTGTCGCTGGTGGTGTACGTGGTCTTCCTGCGCAACCGGGGCGAGACCTGGCTGGACGACGACGCCAGCCTGCAGGCCGCCGCGTGGGCAGGCCGCGGCGCGGGACGCGCCGATGCGTGACCTTCGGACCATGCATCGACCGGTCCTGCGCCGGCAACCTCGGAGCCTGGCCGTAGGGAGGGACGCCATGCGCTGGCTCGGGATCCTGTTGTGCCTGCTGTCCGCCACCGCGCACGCGCGTCCGCCGCGCGCCACCGCGGATGCGGTGGCCCAGGCCATCGAAGACCGCTACTTCGATCCCGCCCGCGGGTCCGCCATCGCCGGCGAGCTGCGCACGGCGGCCGCGCGCGGCGAGTTCGACGCCCTGCACGCCCCGCTGGATCTGGCGGCCGCACTCGGCGCGCGCCTGCGCCCGCTCGACGGCCACTTCAACGTGCGCTGGTCATCTCCGGCGGGCCTGGCGGAAGGCGTACCTCCGCCGCGTCGCCCGCCGCCCGCGCACGACCACGGCATACGCGGCGTGCGCATCCTGCCGGGCAACATCGGCTACATCGACCTGGCGTTCTTCGCCCACTTCGAGTTCGCCGACAAGGCGGCGCCACCGCGGGTGGCCATCGACGCGGCGCTGGCGCTGCTGCAGTGGACCGACGCCGTGATCATCGACCTGCGCGGCAACGGCGGCGGCTCGCCTGCGATGGTGGGCTATCTCACCAGCGCCTTCACGCAGAAAGGCGCCGACATCTACAACCGCTTTTCCAGCCGCGAGGGCAGCACCTCGGAAGCGCCGCTCGACTGGCACCCGTCACCGCGCCTCGACGTGCCGCTCTACGTGCTCACCAGCGGCCGCACCGGGTCCGCCGCGGAGGCGCTGGCCTACACGCTGCAGAGCGCCGGGCGCGCGCTCGTGGTCGGCGAGCGCAGCGGCGGTGCCGCCAACCCCGGTGGGCCGGTCGAGGTCGGCGAGGGCTTCAGCGTGTTCGTCTCCACCGGTTCCCCGGTGAACCCATTGACCGGACGCAACTGGGAAGGCGTCGGCGTGCAGCCCGGGCTCGGCGTGCCGGCGCACGACGCGCTGCATGCCGCACAGGTGCACGCGCTGCAGCGTCGGCTGGCGGACGGCGGCGCCGGTCCTGCGGACACCGGCGCGCGCTGGGCGCTGGAAGGGCTGCAGGCACGCGATCAGCCCGCGGCGGAGGTGTCGGCCCTGGCCGGCACGTACGGCGATGTCCGGATCGCGGTCGAGGACGGCGCCCTGGTGATGCGACAGGGCCGCCGGCCGCCGCAGGTCCTGCGCGCGCTGGCTTCCGGCGACTTCTTCGTCGAGGACGATCCGCTGCGCCGGGTCGCATTCGCACGCGATCCGGCGGGCGTGCCGGTCGCGCTGGACGTGCACACCGCGGACGGCAACCGCAACCGGTTCCGGCGCAGCGCACCGTGATCGCGCGGGTCGCGCCTGCCGTCGAGGCTTGGCCGCGCGCCGACATCCGGCTAACGTCCCTTGCGGTACCTCGGCGATTCCAATCGTCCACCCGGGAGGCATCCGCATGAAGATCGTGACCAGCCTGAGCTTCCGCGGCCAGTGCCGCGAGGCGTTCGAGTTCTATGCGCAGGTGCTCGGCGGCCGCATCACCGCCGCGGTTCCGTACGGCGACGCGCCGCCGGGCATGCCGATCACCGACGAGCGCTACGCGACCTGGCTGATGCACTGCTGGCTCGAGGTCGGCGATCAGGCGCTGATGGGCGCCGACATGGACGTGGCCTGGGCGCCGGGCATCGACAAGCCCAGGAACGGGTTCGACGTCACCCTGCACACCGACGATGTCCTGCAAGCACGGCATTGGTACCGGCAACTGGCCGAGGGCGGGCGCGAAACGATGCCCTTCGCGGCCACGTTCTGGTCGCCCGGCTACGGTGCCCTGGTCGACCGCTTCGGCGTTCCGTGGATGGTCAATACGCTGGTGCCGGCCGGATCGATGCCCACGCCGACGTGAGCGCACGCCTCGTCGCACGCGGCGGCCGCGCGCGATGAGTAGCACCCTGAAGCCGCTCCAGTCGCTGGCTCTCGCCAGCACGGCACCTGGGCATCCGGCACAACACAGGAGACCTTGATGATCACCATCAGCGCCATGAAGTGGGCCCCGCCGTTCGCCGCCGGACAGGTGCGCGACCAGCGCGCGCGCTGGATCCTCAACGAGGTCGGCTGGCCCTACCAGGTGCGGCTGATCGACGCGCGCGACCTGGCATCCGATGCCTACCGCCGCCAGCAGCCGTTCGGGCAGGTGCCTTACCTGGACGAGGACGGGCGCCCCACCCTGTTCGAGAGCGGCGCCATCGTCATCGACGTGGCGACGCGCGCCGGTCGACTGTTGCCTGCCGACGACGACGGACGCGCCCGGGTGCTGTGCTGGGTGATCGCCGCACTCAACTCGGTCGAGCCGTCGCTGATGAACGTGGCCGAGGTGGCGTACTTCATCGACGACGAGGCACAGAAGCGCGCCCGGCAGCCCGCCGTGACCGCATTCGCCCACCAGCGCCTGTCGCAGCTGGACGCCGCAATGGGTGGCCGGGACTGGCTGGTCGGCGACGCGTTCACCATCGCCGACCTGATGATGGGCTCCGTGCTGCGCATCGCGCACCGCCTGGACCTGCTGTCGGCGCATCCGCGACTCGCCGGGTACCACGACCGCTGCGTCGACCGCCCTGCATGCCGCAAGGCGATCGCCGAACAGTGCGAGGCCATCGCGGCGCATGGTCCGGACGACATGCACTTCGAGGACGCGACACGCCCCGACGCGTGACGGCGGCGAGTCACGGCGACACGACTGCGGCCCGAGGCACGCCGTCATGCCCGCGCCCGCCTTCGCTCCGGCTCAACCCGCCGAGGCCACCTGCTGGAGGGTCGGGTAGTCGGTGTAGCCACGTGCGCCGCCGCCATAGAAGGTGGACGGATCCGGCTCGTTGAGCGCCGCGCCAACCCG
>DATINB010000327.1:0-4071 GCA_035474775.1 Luteimonas sp. | reverse complement strand
GAGGTCCTGTTCGCGAATTCGTCCGGCGGTGCACTTCCCTACAGCGGCACCTCGCCGTTCGGCTTCAACGGTGCAGTCGTGTACGGGCGCATCGGTTACCGGTGGTGAGCTAGTCGCAGGCCGGGATCGCGAACGCCCCGCATGCGCGGGGCGTTCTGTCTTGCGGGCCGCATTATCATGTCCGTCGACATCGGTGCCGCGTGCCCTGCGCTGCCCGCGACCGGAGCGCCTGCTTGCCGCACCACACCTCGCTGATCGCCATTCTCTGCGTGGGTTTCGTCCTGGCCTTCGTGCTCGGGCTGCTCGCGCAACGGCTGCGGCTGTCGCCGCTGGTCGGCTACCTGCTCGCCGGCATCATCGCCGGGCCGTTCACCCCCGGCTTCGTGGCCGACCAGACGCTGGCGCCGCAGCTCGCCGAGATCGGCGTGATCCTGCTGATGTTCGGCGTGGGCCTGCATTTCTCGCTCAAGGACCTGCTGGCGGTGAGGTCGGTCGCGGTGCCGGGCGCGTTGCTGCAGATCGCCTTCGTCACCCTGCTCGGCATGGGCCTGGCGGCCGCCATCGGCTGGACGCCGCTGAACGGCCTGGTGTTCGGCCTTGCGCTGTCGGTGGCGTCGACGGTGGTCGTGCTGCGCGCGCTGGAGGAACGGCGGTTGCTGGAGAGCACGCGCGGCAAGATCGCCATCGGCTGGCTGGTGGTCGAGGACCTGGCCATGGTGCTTGCGCTGGTCCTGCTGCCTGCCGTCGCCGGACTCGGTGAGGGCGAATCGTCGGGGGCGATGGGCATCCTGGCGGCGCTTGGCGCCACCCTGCTCAAGATGACCGCGTTCGTCGCGGTGATGCTGCTGGTCGGTCGCCGGGTCATTCCGTGGATCCTCGAGCGGGTGGCCGGGACCGGATCGCGCGAACTGTTCACGCTGGCAGTGCTGGCCATCGCGCTGGGAGTTGCGTTCGGCGCCGCGGCGCTGTTCGACGTCTCGTTCGCGCTGGGTGCGTTCTTCGCCGGCATGATCCTCAACGAGTCCGAGTTCGGCCACAAGGCAGCCGCGGACTCGCTGCCGATGCGCGATGCGTTCGCGGTGCTGTTCTTCGTCTCGGTGGGCATGCTGTTCAACCCCGGCATCCTGATCGAGCACCCCTGGCTGGTGCTGGCCACGCTCGCCATCGTGGTGCTCGGCAACGCGGCGGTCTCGTTCGCCTTCGTGCGGCTGCGCCGGCTGCCGATGGCCACCGCGCTGACCATCGCGGTGAGCCTGTCGCAGATCGGCGAATTCTCCTTCATCCTGGCCGGGCTTGGCGTGGCGCTGGCCATCCTGCCCGAGCAGGGCCAGGACCTGATCCTCGCCGCCGCGCTGCTGTCGATCGTGGCCAACCCGTTCCTGTTCGCCATCCTCGACCGTCGCATGGCGCGCGAAGGCGCGCACGCCGCGCGCAGTGCGCAGGACATGCAGGACGCCCACGACCTCGCGCATCGCGTGCCCGACACCCTCACCGAGCACGCGATCGTGGTCGGCTACGGCCGCGTGGGCCGCCAGCTGGCGGAGCTGCTGCATGCGCGCGGCGTGCCGCTGGTGGTCATCGAGGACGACCAGGACAAGGTCACCGACGCACGCGCCGCCGGGTTGTATGCCGTGCGCGGCAACGTGGCCGCGGAAGCGGTGATGCTGGAGGCGGCCCCGCAGCGCGCGCGACTGGCGGTGTTCGCCATCCCCCAGGCACTGGAAGCGGGCGAGACCATCGCGCGCCTGAAAGCACTCAATCCCGGGCTGACGGTGCTGGCCCGCGCGCACAGCGATGGCGAGGTGCGCCACCTGCTCGCCCACGGCGCCGACGGCGCGGTCCTGGCCGAACGCGAGCTGGCCTATTCCCTGGCCGAGATGGTGATGGCGACGCCGCCGTTCCGGGCGCTGCGGGCCTGACATCCGCTGGCGCGCAGGCCCCGCCGGCCTTGCGCGCCGCGGGCCGCGTCAGGCCTTGCGGAACACCAGCTGCCCGCCCTCGGCATCGACGTGGATGGTGTCGCCGCCGATGAAGCCACCCGACAGGATGCGCGTGGCCAGCGGGTTCTCCAGCTGCTGCTGGATCGCGCGCTTCAGCGGCCGTGCGCCGTACACCGGGTCGAAGCCGGCGCTGCCGAGCAACGCCAGCGCCGCATCGGTCACCTCGATGCGCAGGTTGCGTTCCGCCAACCGCTTCTCCAGCCCGCGCATCTGGATGCGCGCGATCGACTGGATCTGCGCCTTGTCGAGCGGGTGGAAGACCACGAGGTCGTCGAGCCGGTTGATGAACTCCGGCCGGAAGTGGCCCTGGACCACCGCCATCACCGCCGCCTTCATCTGCGTGTAGCCCTCCGCCGTGTCGGCATCGGTGCCGCGTTCGGCCATCTCCTGGATCTGGTGCGAGCCCAGGTTGGAGGTCATCACGATCACCGCGTTGCGGAAATCCACGGTGCGGCCCTGTCCGTCGGTGAGGCGGCCGTCGTCGAGCACCTGCAGCAGGATGTTGAACACGTCCGGATGCGCCTTCTCCACCTCGTCCAGCAGGATCACGCTGTACGGCCGCCGGCGCACCGCCTCCGTGAGGTAGCCGCCCTCCTCGTAGCCGACGTAGCCCGGCGGCGCGCCGATCAGCCGCGCCACGGAATGCTTCTCCATGAACTCGCTCATGTCGATGCGCACCATGGCGTCGCTGGAGTCGAACAGGAATTCGGCCAGCGCCTTGCACAGCTCGGTCTTGCCGACGCCGGTGGGGCCCAGGAACAGGAACGAACCAGTGGGGCGGCCGGGGTCGGACAGGCCCGCGCGCGAGCGCCGGATCGAATCCGACACCACCTTGATCGCCTCCTCCTGCCCGACCACGCGCGTGTGCAGCGACGCTTCCATCGCCAGCAGCTTCTCGCGCTCGCCCTCCAGCATCTTGCTGACCGGGATGCCGGTCCAGCGCGCCACCACCTGCGCGATCTCCTCGGCGGTGACCTTGTCCTGCAGCAGGGTGAAGCCCGCGGTCTCGACCTCCTGCGCCGCGTGCAGCTGCTTCTCCAGCTCCGGCAGCGTGCCGTACTGCAGCTCGCTCATGCGCGCGTAATCCTGCTGGCGCTGCGCGGCCTCGAACTCCAGCCGCGCGGCCTCGATCTGTTCCTTGATCCGGGTCGCGCCCTGCAGCGTCGCCTTCTCGGCCTTCCAGACCTCCTCGAGGTCGTTGTAGCCGCGTTCCAGCGTGGCGATCTCGTCCTCGAGATCGGCGAGGCGCTGCTTCGACTCGGCATCCTTCTCCTTCTTCAGGGCCTCGCGCTGCATCTTGAGCTGGATCAGCCGGCGCTCCTTGCGGTCCATCTCCTCGGGTTTGGAGTCGATCTCCATGCGGATCCGCGAGGCCGCCTCGTCCATCAGGTCGATGGCCTTGTCGGGCAGGAAGCGGTCGGTGATGTAGCGGTGGCTGAGCTCCGCCGCGGCGACGATCGCCGGGTCGGTGATCTCGACGCCGTGGTGCACCTCGTATTTCTCCTGCAGTCCGCGCAGGATCGCGATCGTCGCCTCGACGCTCGGCTCGCCGACCAGGATCTTCTGGAAGCGGCGCTCGAGCGCGGCGTCCTTCTCGATGTACTTGCGGTATTCGTCGAGCGTGGTCGCGCCGATGCAATGCAGCTCGCCGCGCGCGAGCGCCGGCTTGAGCATGTTGCCGGCGTCGATGGCGCCCTCGGCCTTGCCGGCGCCGACCATGGTGTGCAGCTCGTCGATGAAGACGATGGTCTGGCCTTCGTCCTTGGCGAGCTCGTTAAGCACGGTCTTGAGGCGTTCCTCGAACTCGCCGCGGTACTTGGCGCCGGCGAGCAGGAGCGCCATGTCGAGGACGAGGACGCGCTTTTCCTTGAGCGAATCGGGCACCTCGCCGGCGACGATGCGCTGCGCCAGGCCTTCGACGATCGCGGTCTTGCCGACGCCCGGCTCGCCGATCAGCACCGGGTTGTTCTTGCTGCGACGCTGCAGCACCTGGATCGCGCGGCGGATCTCGTCGTCCCGGCCGATCACCGGGTCGAGCTTGCCGTTGCGAGCCCGCTCGGTCAGGTCCAGG
>DATINB010000326.1:0-3829 GCA_035474775.1 Luteimonas sp. | reverse complement strand
CGCCACCACCAACGGCACCCAGTTGCGCGTGCAGAAGGGCAATGGCCTGGCGCGCGATGTCTTCGACGCCAAGGCGATGTCGCTGCTGGAAGGCCGCGTGGGCATCGCCCACTGCCGCTACCCGACCGCGGGCAGCGAAGGCAGCGACGAGGCGCAGCCGTTCTACGTCAATTCGCCCTTCGGCATCGCGCTCGCGCACAACGGCAACCTGGTCAACACCGACGCGCTGCGGCGCGAGGTGTTCGAGCAGGACCGCCGCAACATCAACACCGAGTCCGACTCGGAGGTCCTGCTCAACGTGTTCGCGCACGAGCTCGACCGCCAGAAGGCACTGACCCCGGAGGCGGCGTTCAATGCCATCGAAGGCGTGAACCGGCGTGCCAAGGGCGGCTATGCGGCGGTGGCGACGGTGCTGGGGCTGGGGCTGGTGGCGTTCCGCGATCCGCACGGCATCCGTCCGCTGGTGCTCGGGCGACGGGTGGTCGAGGGCGGCACCGAATACGCGATCGCCTCGGAGTCCGTGGCGCTCGACATCCTCGGCTTCGAGCACCTCCGCGACGTCGGGCCCGGCGAGGGCATCGTGGTCACCCACGATGGCCAGCTGCACCACCGCCAGTGCACCGAGGCACTGCAGCCCGCGCCGTGCATCTTCGAGTACGTGTACTTCGCGCGTCCGGATTCCATGATCGAGGAGATCTCGGTGCACAAGGCGCGCATGCGGATGGGTGTGACGCTCGGCGAGAAGATCCTGCGCCTGCGCCCGGACCACGACATCGACGTGGTGATCCCGATCCCGGACACCTCGCGCGATTCCGCGCTCGAGATCGCCAACGTGCTGGACGTGAAATACCGCGAGGGCTTCATCAAGAACCGCTACGTCGGGCGCACTTTCATCATGCCCGGTCAGGGCGAGCGCGCGAAGTCGGTCAAGCGCAAGCTCAACCCGATCCCGCTCGAGTTCCGCAACCGCGTGGTGCTGCTGGTGGATGATTCCATCGTGCGCGGCACCACCTCCAAGCAGATCGTGCAGATGGCACGCGATGCCGGTGCGCGCAAGGTGTACCTGGCGTCCGCCGCGCCGCCGGTCCGGCATCCGAACGTCTACGGCATCGACATGCCTTCGGTCGACGAGCTGGTCGCGCACGGACGCACCGAGGACGAAATCGAGGCCTTCCTCGGCTGCGACTGGCTGGTGTACCAGGACCTGGCCGACCTCGAGACGGCGGTGGCGGGTCCGAAGTTCGCCGGGCGGCGCTTCGACACCTCCTGCTTCAGCGGCGACTACGTGACCGGGCTCGAACCGGGGTATCTGGAAGGCATCCAGCGCATGCGCTCGGACGAAGCCAAGCGCACGCGGCGCGCGGCGTCCTGATCGACGTGGCTTTGGCAATCGACCGCACGGCCGGGGCTGCGCGCGCGTCGCCCAGCCTGTTCGACGCGGCGTACGCGTGCCTGGCGGCCGCGGCACCGGATGACAAGCTGGCCGCCACGTTCGCAACCGCGGCGGCGTTCGCGCGTGGCGATCTCGTGCACGATGCGGCGTCCTGCGCGCCCCGTCCGATCGCAGCGCCGGGCCGGCCGGCGCGGCCGCGCATGGTGCAGCCGCGCGAGTTGCCCCGCCGCGGGCTCGGCAGCGCGGCCGGCCGCGCGGCCTTCGTGCATGCGATCGCGCACATCGAGTTCAATGCCATCGACCTGGCATGGGACGCGGTCTACCGGTTCCGCGGCATGCCGGCTGCGTACTACGCGGACTGGGTGCGCATCGCGGCGGACGAGGCGCGCCACTTCGCACTGCTGCGCGGCCGCCTCGAAGCGATGGGACACGACTACGGCGATTTCGATGCCCACAACGGACTGTGGGAGATGGCCGAGAAGACCGCGCACGACTGCCTGTCGCGGATGGCACTGGTGCCACGGGTGCTGGAGGCGCGCGGCCTGGACGTGACGCCGGCGATGATCGTCAAGCTGCGCGCGGCGGGCGACGACGCCACGGCCGCGGTGCTGGAGGTGATCCTGGACGAGGAGGTCGCGCACGTCGCCGCCGGCAGCCGCTGGTTCCGCTGGTGCTGCGACCGTGCGGGCGTCGATCCGGGTCCGCGCTTCCGCGCGTTGCTGGTGGACTACGCGCAGGGTGCCTTGCACGCGCCGTTCAACCTGGAGGCACGCGCCGCCGCCGGTTTCGGCGACGACGAACTGGAGGCGCTGCGGCAACTGGCCGGCGGGGATGGTCTCCGCAGGCGGTGATCCGCGTACGGTCGTCCGTGCGGACGGCGCATCGGCCCTTCGCGCCTACGCGGCGAGGCCTTCCAGGCGCATGCCGGTTGCGTCGACGCGCAGGACCGAGCCCTGCTCGAACCAGTCACCCAGCACGATGCGCGTGCGGGCGCCGTCGCGGTGGATGGCGGGGCGGTGGGTATGGCCGTGGATGAGCACCGCGGCATCGTGGCGCGCGAAGGCTTCGGCGACCGCGGCCGGCGCCACGTCGGTGATGCTCTCCATGCTGCCGGCATCGCGCAGTTCGCCCTGGCGCAGGCGGCTGGCCTCCCGTGCCTGCGCCGCGAAGGCGAGGCGCGCCGCCAGCGGCTGCGCCAGGAACTGCGCCTGCCAGGCGGGGTCGCGGGTCTGCCGACGGAAGGCCTGGTAGGCGGTGTCGTCGGTGCACAGCGTGTCGCCATGCATCAGCAGCACGCGTTGCCCGTGGAGCGTGAGTTCCGTGGGATCCGCCAGCAACCGCAGCCCGGCCCGGCGCGCGTAGGCCTCGCCGAGCAGGAAGTCGCGGTTGCCATGCATGAACCACGCCGGCACGCCGCGGGCATGCAGTGCCGCCAGCGCGGACGCCACCCGCACCCCGGCCTCCGACGGATCGTCGTCGCCGACCCAGGACTCGAACAGATCGCCCAGGATGTACAGCGCATCGGCCGCGCGGGCCTCGCACTCGAGGAAACGGGCGAACAGCTCGGTGATCCGCGGCCGTGCCGGATCCAGGTGCAGGTCGGAGACGAACAGGGTGGCCATGGCGGCAGTCTAGGCCGCGGCAGGGCATTGGCAACCGGGCCGGAGGGTGGACCCGGTACCATGGGCGGCTCCGCCGCGCCGAGACCCGCATGAGCTGTCGCACCCGGTTCGCTCCCAGCCCCACCGGCTACCTGCACATCGGCGGTGCCCGCACGGCGCTCTACTGCTGGCTGGAGGCGCGCCACCGCGGCGGCGAATTCATCCTGCGCATCGAGGACACCGACCGCGAGCGCAGCACCCAGGGCGCGATCGACGCCATCCTCGAGGCGATGGACTGGCTGGGCCTCGATTACGACGAGGGCCCCATCTACCAGACCCACCGGCTCGAGCGCTATCGCGAGGTGGCCGAGCAACTGGTCGCATCCGGCCATGCGTACTACGCCTACGAGACCCGCGCCGAGCTCGAGGCGATGCGCGAAACCGCGATGGCCGCCGGCGACAAGCCGCGCTATAACGGTGCCTACCGCGACCAGGCTGCATCGCGACGCGACGACCCCAACCGGGTGATCCGGCTCAGGAACCCGCTCGACGGCGTGGTCGCCTGGGAGGACAAGGTCAAGGGCCGCATCGAGATCGCCAACGCGGAGCTGGACGACCTGGTGATCTTCCGCCCGGACGGCTACGCCACCTACAACTTCGCGGTGGTCGTCGACGACATCGACATGCGCATCACCGATGTCGTCCGCGGCGACGACCACGTCAACAACACCCCGCGGCAGATCAACATCTACCGCGCGCTCGGCGCCGAGGTGCCCGCGTTCGCGCACCTGCCGATGATCCTCGACGAGCAGGGCGCCAAGCTGTCCAAGCGCAC
>DATINB010000325.1:0-5365 GCA_035474775.1 Luteimonas sp. | reverse complement strand
CAGGCACCCCGCATCGTGGTCGACGACCTGATCACCAACGAGCGGCTGCGACTGGCCGACGTGCCGGCCGAGCACGCTCGCGATCATCGCTTCAAGGTCAACGACCTGTACATGGAGTTCGACGCGGTCCGCAGCCTCGCGCTGAACGATCGGCTGACCCCGATCCTCCACGCCCTGCTCGACGAGCCGCCGGTGGTCTGCAACTCGCTGAATTTCGAGCAGGGCAGCATGCAGCCGGACCACGTCGATGCCCTGTACATGGCGCCGATCACACCCGGGAAACTGGTCGCGATCTGGGTCGCACTGGAGGATTGCCGGCCCGAGGCGGGGCCGTTGCGCTACTACCCGGGCAGCCACAGGATCGAGCAGTACCGGTTCTCCAATGGCGACACGCGGGCGGTCCAGGACGAGATGCCGGCCTGGACGGCGTACATGTACGAGCAGTCCGGTCTGCGCGGCCTGCGTGCGGAGACCTTCGCCGCGCGCAAGGGCGACGTCTTCATCTGGAGCGCGTACCTGATGCACGGCGGAAGCGAGATCACCGACCGCTCGAGCACGCGCCGCAGCATCGTCTTCCATTATTTCTCCGAATCGGATTCACGGCAGGTCGGGTTCAACCTCGTTCCCTACGCCGGCGGGTTCTGGCTGTACCGCCAGCACCAGCCGGTGGACGGGGTCGAGGGCGACTTCCCGCCGCGCAGCTGATCGGCCTGCCGCCGCGTCCCCTTCCCCGACCCCGAGTCCACAGATGACCCTCCACGAAGGCGCCCTGCGCGCACCCCAAGGTGCCCGCTTCGCGATCATCGCCAGTCGCTGGAACGCGCGCATCAGCGATGCGCTGGTCGCCGGCGCACGGCGCACGTTCGCCGAGCACGGCGTGGCCGACGAGGCCCTCGACGTCATCCGCGTGCCCGGTGCATGGGAGATTCCGCTGGCCGCCAGCCGCGTCGCCGCCGCCGGGACGCACCGCGCGATCGTGGCGCTGGGCTGCGTGGTGCGCGGCGACACCCGTCATTTCGAGCACGTGGCCGACGGCTGCGCCCAGGGGCTGATGCAGGTGGCGCTCGCCCATGGCGTGCCGGTCGCCAACGGCGTCCTGGCCGTCGACCAGCAGGCCGATGCCGAGCAGCGCGCCGGTGGCAGCCATGGCAACAAGGGCGAGGAGTGCGCGCTCGTCGCGCTCGAGATGGCCGGCCTGCTCGAGCTGCTGCCATGAGTGCGGCCAAGGGCCGCCGTCGCGACGGCGTCGACCCGGTCGCCCGGTCGCGTTCGCGGCGGCGTGCACTGCAGGCGGTCTACGCCATGCAGATGTCCGGCGCCGAGGTCAGGAACATCATCGAGCAGTTCGCGCACGAGCAGGTCCATGAGGTCGCGGACCTCGAGTATTTCGAGGACCTGGTGCGCGGCGTGGGCACCCGCTACCGGGAACTGGACGTGGCGCTGGCGCCGTACCTGGACCGCACCATGGAAGAGGTGGATCCGATCGAGCGCGCGATGCTGCGCATCTCGGCCTACGAGCTGCAGCACCGGCCGGACGTGCCCTATCGCGTGATCATCGACGAGGCGCTGCGCACGGTGAAGCGGTTCGGATCGGAGCACGGCCACACCTACGTCAACAGCGTGCTCGATCGCGCCGCCGCCGAATGGCGCGCGACCGAGATCCTGGGCACGCGCGCCGGCTGATCCGGATGACACGCGCCGCGGACGGGCGCGGCACACTGCAGGCATGACCGCCGAATTCGACCTGATCGCCGCGATCCGCGCCCGCGCGCAGCCGTCGCGCCGCGACGTGGTGCTGGGCATCGGCGACGACGCCGCGTTGCTGCAACCCGCGCCCGGGCTGCAGCTGGCGGTGGCGATGGATACGCTCAACGCCGGTGTGCACTTCCCCGTGGAGACCGCCGCCGCGGACATCGGCTGGAAGGCACTGGCGGTGAATCTCTCGGACCTGGCGGCGATGGGCGCGGCACCGGCGTGGTGCACGCTGTCGCTGTCGCTGCCGGACCCGACGCTGTCGTGGCTGGACGGGTTCCTGGATGGTTTCCTGGCGCTCGCCGGCGAGCATGGCGTGGCGCTGGTCGGCGGTGATACGACGCGCGGCCCGCTGTCGATTTCGGTCACCGTGCACGGCCTCGTGGAGCCCGGGCGCGCGCTGCGACGCCGTGGCGCGGTGCCGGGCGATGGCGTCTGGGTGACCGGTACGCTGGGCGACGCGGCCGGTGCCCTGGCGCAGTGGCGCGCCGGCAGTCCGATGGCCGCGCCGTTGCGGATCCGGCTGGACCGGCCCCAGCCACGCGTCGCGGTGGGGCGGGCGCTGCAGGGCCTGGCGCATGCCTGCATCGACGTGTCGGACGGGCTGCTGGCCGACCTGGGCCACCTGTGCTCGGCGAGCGGCGTCGGCGCCGAGATCGACGTGGATGCGTTGCCGCTGTCACCGTCGCTGCGCGACGCCTTCGATGGCGACGCCCGACGCGCACTGCAGGCCAGCGGTGGCGACGACTACGAACTCTGCTTCACGGTCGGTGCCGACGCCGGTCGCGCGCTCGACGAGGCGGCCCACGCCATCGGCGTGGCGATGACCTGCATCGGCCGGGTGGTGGATGCGCCGGGCGTTCGCGCACTCGCGCAGGGCACGCCATGGCGTCCGCCGGGCCCGGACGGACACGAGCACTTCCGCGCCGGCGGCTGAAATGCGCCGGCGATCCGCGCTCAACCGTCGTCGAGGCGGAACGCGTCGCGGAGCCATTCGATGGCGGGCGCATCCGGGTCGCCGCTGGCATCGATCACGTCGAAGCGGCAGGGCGCGTCCGCGAATGCGCGGTGGCGCGCCAGGAACAGGCCCGCGGCGCGGACGAGCTTGCGACGCTTGGCGAAGTCGACCGAGGCCGCGCCGCCGCCGAAGGCCGCGGACCGCCGGAAGCGGACTTCCACGAACACCAGGCAGTCGCCGTCGACCATCACCAGGTCCAGCTCGCCCAGGCGGAAGCTGGCATTCGCCGCCACCGGGCGCAGCCCGGCGCGGATGAGGTACCCGCGGGCGGCGGCCTCGACGGCTGCACCGCGCGCGCGGGTGTCGGTCAACCGCCGCTGCCCGCCAGAGGCACGGCGTGGCCGCTGCTGTAGGTGGACCATGCCGGCTTGCGCAGCACGTTGCCCTTGTCGTCGATGCGCAGCGTGCCGCTGGCGCTGCGCATGCCGTCGTCGCGACCGCTCGCCAGCCGTTCCAGGTATGCGCTGATCAACCAGGCGTCGTACCCGAATGCGAACAGGCGCGCGGCCGGGCCGCGGGCGGTGGGCAACGTGGCACCGGTCCGCGCGGCATCCGGCAGGCCGGACACGCCGCCGGCGGTCCAGGCGTCGGCCGGGAACGCGATGCCGTCCAGGGCCACGTCCTGCGCCGCGTTGCTGCCCGAAGTGATCTGCGAGGTGGCCACCCGCGGCTTGCCGGCCAGGCCCGCGGCGGAGAGCTGCGCAGCCAGCAGCCGCGCCTGCGGTGCGCGCAGCGCCAGGTACACCGCGTCGATCCCGCCCTCGCGCTGCGCCGCGCCCTGCAGCAGGGCGGTCATGTCGGCAGGCTTGTCGCCGACCACGGCGAGGGTCTGCACGATGCTGCCGCCCTGCGCACGCAGCTGGCCATCGAACGCGGCAATGCTGCGCCGCGCGGTGTCGTCGCCGTTGCTCAGCACCAGCACGCGGCGGGCCTCGCGCGCGGCCAGGAAGTCGGCGGCGGCGATGCCCTCGTCCTCCGGCGCCAGCGCATAGCTGGCGGCGTTCGGCGGCGCTGGCGAGACCGGCCGGTTCAGGGCCACCAGCGGCACCTCCGGGCGCATCACCCGGAACACGGCATCCACCTCGTCGCGGCCCAGCGGCCCCAGCACCTGGTCGGCGCCGTCGGCCAGCGCACGGCCGTAGGCACTGGCCGCACCTTCGGCGGTGCCGGCGGTGTCGTAGAACTGCAGCTCCGGCCGGCGCCGGCGCTCGCCGTAGTAGGCCGACAGCAGGCCGTCGCGCACCGGTCCCGCCGCTGTCGCCAGGCTGCCCGACTGCGGCAGCAGCACCGCGAGCCTGAGCGGCGGCCGGTAGCCGTCGGCATCGGCCTGCGGACGGGCGCCTGCGGTGAAGCGGCCGGGTGCGGAGGCCCTCGGCGTCTCCGCAGGGGCCACCGCGGTGCTCGCAGCGGGGCCGCTCACCTGCACGGTCGCGCAACCGGAGAGCACCGCGAGTGCCAGCACGGCGATGGCCGCCTTCTTCGTTGGATGACGCATCGATGCCGGCCTGGGTGCGGGAACCGCTAGGATTCTACCGCCCCGTCCGTGGAGTGGAGATGTCGTCGCCGAAGCCCGCGGGCACCCTGCATGTCGTCGCCACGCCGATCGGCAACCTGGGCGACCTGTCGCCACGGGCGCTGGAGGTCCTGCGCACGGTCGCCGCGGTCTGCGCCGAGGACACCCGGCATACGCGCCAGCTGCTGGCGCATTTCGGCATCGAGCGCCCGTTGCTGGCACTGCACGAACACAACGAGGAGGCCGCGAGCGGCCCGTTGGTGGCGCGACTGGCATCCGGCGAGTCGCTGGCGCTGGTCAGCGATGCCGGCACGCCGCTGGTCAGCGACCCCGGTTTCCGCCTGGTCCGCGCCGCCCGTGCAGCCGGCATCCGCGTCAGCCCGGTACCGGGCGCCAGTGCGCTGGTCGCCGCGCTGAGCGTCGGTGGCCTGCCCAGCGATCGATTCGTGTTCGAAGGCTTCCTGCCCGCCCGCACCAGTGCGCGCCGCGAGCGGCTGCAGGCACTGGCGTCGGAGACCCGCACGCTGCTGTTCTACGAATCCGCGCACCGGATCGGCGAGGCGCTGGACGACATGGCCACGGTGTTCGGCGGCGGCCGCCTTGCGGTCATCGCGCGCGAGTTGACCAAGCTGTTCGAGACGGTGCTCGACGGGTCGCTGGACACGCTGCGTGCGCAGGTGGCGGCCGATCCCAACCAGCGCCGTGGCGAGTTCGTGGTGATGGTGCATGGCGCCGATGCCGACGCCGATGCGCGCAGCGCCGAGGGTCAACGCGTGTACGGGCTGCTGGCGCCGCACTTGCCGCCCTCCACGGCGGCGCGCCTCGCGGCCGAGATCAGCGGCGCCTCGCGCAAGGCGCTGTACGCGGACGCGCTCGCGGGCCCCGTCGGAGGCGCCCGGTGACGCGCGCCTGGCTTGCCGGGCTGCTGGTCGCGTCGTGCGGCCTGGGCGCCTGCACCTATCGGGTGCGCGAATCGAACGTCGTGATCGCGCGCATCGCGCCGGCGGTCGACATGGCCGCGCTGCAGGCGGCGCTGCCGGACCACACGCTCACCACATCGCCGGTCGCCACGCCGGATGGCG
>DATINB010000324.1:0-6872 GCA_035474775.1 Luteimonas sp. | reverse complement strand
CGAGGTGACGCATGAAGACAGCTATCGATCCCGTGCGTTCGCGCCTTGCATTCCCGCTGCTGGAAGACGTGGTGGTGGTCACCGACGCCGCAATGCAGCACCGCGAGCCGAAGCGCATCGTGCCGAAGCTGGTGCAGCTTCTGGAGAACGCCATCCCCCGCGCCGGTGCCCTGCCTGCCGACTGCCTCGTCGCCGGTGGGGATACCTACTCCAGGCGCGAGGTCTACCGCTCGCCGCGCTGGGGTTACCAGATCCTCCTGCTCACCTGGGCACCGGGGCACGCGAGCACCATCCACGACCACGCCTCGGCGTGGGGCGTGGAGGCGGTGCTGCGCGGCCGGCTGGAAGTCTCCGACTACGGCATTGCGAATCGTGACGGACCGCTGGTGGAACTGCGCCCCCGCGAGCAGCACGAGCTCATCGACGGCCGCGTCATTGGCCTGCTGCCGCCGCACGACCTGCACATGTGCCGCAACGTGCAGTCGCGGGAGACCGCGGTTTCGCTGCACATCTACGGCACGCCGCTGCTCGATGTGTGCCGCTACGTGCCGGCCGGGCCGGGCGCCGCGACCGATGGCTGGTATCGCAAGGAGCGCGTCACGCTCGCCGCCTGCTGAGGCTGCCGCAGCTCATTGCGCCCACCGACCAGTGGCCGTTGCAGCAGCACGTCAGCCCTGCGGCCGCGACTCCACCTTCGGCTCCGCCACTTCGCGCCCCGCTTCCGCCCGCCCGGCCATCTCCGCCCCGGCATCCGGCGCAAGCCTGCGCATCTGCAGCACGGACACCACCGAGATCAGCCCCACCGTCAGGAACGCGAAGGTGAAGTTGATCGGCGCCTCGTCCGGTTGCCCCGTCAAGCGCTCCGCGAAGCTCAACGCATAGCCGCCGATGGTCACACCAAGCGCAAGTGCGATCTGCTGCGCCATCGCCGCCAGGCTGCTGGCCTGGCTCATGCGCGGCTGGTCGATGTCGGCATAGGCGATGGCGTTGATGCTGGTGAACTGCAGCGAGCGCAGGAACCCGCTGGCCAGCAGCACGCCCACCATCAGCGCGTAGGGCGTGTCGGCGCGGAACAGGCCGAAGCCGCACAGCATCAGCGACGCCACCAGCCCGTTCCAGACCAGCACGCGGCGGAAGCCGAAGCGCTTGAGCACGCGCGGCGCGATCGCCTTCATGACCATGGCGCCGGCAGTGGAGGTGAAGGTCACCAGCCCCGATTCGAGCGGATCCAAGCCGAAGCCGAGCTGCAGCATCAATGGCAGCAGGAACGGCGTGGCGCCGATGCCGACGCGGAACAGCGAACCCCCGAGCACGGCGGCGCGGAAGGTGGGGATGCGCAGGAGGTCCAGCCGCAGCAGCGGCCGTGGATGGCGGCGCGCATGCCACGCATAGCCTGCCAGCAGTACTGCGCCGGCCAGCATGCAGGCGGCCAGGGCAATGCCCGGCACCAGCCCGCGGCCGATCGCCGACAGCCCGAACATCGCCAGCGCCAGTCCGCCGGACGACAGCAGGAAGCCGCGCAGGTCCAGTGGTCCCACCGCCTGGCGCAGCTCCGGGATGTAGCGCCAGGCCAGCGCGATGCCCAGCAGACCCATCGGGATGTTGATGAGGAAGATGAAGCGCCAGTGCGTGTAGGTGGTGATGGCACCGCCCAGCAGCGGCCCCAGCATCGGACCGAGCATGGCCGGGATGGTCAGCCAGCTCAGCGCACGCACCAGCTCGGACTTCTCGACGCTGCGCAGCAGCACCAGGCGCCCCACCGGCACCATCATCGCGCCGCCCACGCCCTGCACGAAGCGCCCGGCGACCAGTTGCCCCAGGCCGTCGCTGGCCGCGCAGCCCAGCGAGCCGAGCAGGAACACCGCGATCGCGCCCATGAAGATGCGCCGCGCGCCGAACCGGTCGGCCACCCAGCCGCTGACCGGGATGAACACCGCCAGCGCCACCATGTACGTGGTCAGCGCCAGCTTCAGGGCGATCGGCTCCACGCCCAGGTCGGCGGCGATCTGCGGCAGCGAGGTCGCGATCGCCGTCGAGTCCATGTTCTCGATGAACAGCGCGGTGGCGACGATTAGTGGGAGGAGGCGTTGCGGGCGCACGGGCCTGGACGTGACGGGCGTGCCGCGCAGTGTGGCGCGAGGGTCGTGAAGCGCATGGCGCGTCGCCGCGCTGCGTGCGGCGCTCAGCCGCCGTAGACGGGCCGCCCGGCCGCCCGGCGCAGCCGCCAGGCGATCCAGCGCTGGTTGGGCGCGGTGATCACCACGAACGATCCCGGCAATTCGATGGCATCAACGACGCGCTGCAGCCTGGCGTCCTGCGACAACGCCCAGCCGCGCCAGGTCACCAGCATCACGAAATGCGCGAGATCGCCCGCGCCTTCGCCAACCGCCTTGCGCACCAGCCAGGCCTTTTTCACTGTGCCGAGCACGTGCAGCTGCCGGCACAGCGCCTCCGCCTGCCCGGCGTCGAGCGCATGCGGCAGGTAGCGGTCGCTGGACGTGACCCGGCTGCGCGCCTGCAGTGCTTTGCGGCGGCTGCGATGCAGTGCGTCCACGTCCTGCTCGACGGCGCGTCGCCCCGCGACGTCGCCAGTGGCGTCGTAATGGCGCACGAGCAGCATTGCGGCAGGCTCGATGGCGTCGGGGTCCTGGTCCATCGCGACGCGCAGGTGGCGGATGCCGGCGCCGTCGCCGCGCTCGAGGAGCAACGCGCCCAGACGGAAGTTGCAGAAGGCATCCGCGGAGGCTGCCTCCACCGCGGTCGCGTACAGCGGCATGGCATCCATGTCGGGGTGCAGCGTTTCCATCAGCCGCGCGTACTCGCAGGCCTGGTCGGGGTCGCGCACGTCGAGCGACGCCAGCACGTCGAGGCGCGCGAGTCCGGAGACGTGCTCCTGGTGGTTGTCTTCCCAGGCGGGTCCGACGGCCTGGCGCCAGTCATCGCTGAAACGCGCCTCCAGTTCCCCCGCCAGTGGTCCCAGCAGCGCCTCGGCCGCGCTGATCGCAGGCGCATCCACCGTCGCGACATCACCGACGTGCGCATCGGCACCCAACGCGGCGAGGCGTTGCGCCAGGGTGGGGTGGGTATCGTCCAGCCCGGCCACCGCAGCCAGGCCTTCGGACAGGCGCGTGCCGTCGTCCGCCGTCGGCATGCGCAGCTGCACCGCCATGTCGCGGTAGAGGCGGTCCGGTGGCGCCGGCTCAGCCTGGTTGGCGGCGCGGATGCGCGGCCAGAAATCCCGATCCAGGCGCTGGCTGCCGAGGTGCACCCGGACCAGCGCCCGTGCCGCGACCGGTGCACCCACCACGCGCGCCGCGATGGCGTCGGCCTGGTACTCGTTGGCGCGTGCGAGCGCGAAGCTGTAGGCGTTGAAGTACGGTGCGTACCAGTTGAAGAAGCGGGTGAACAGCCGGGTCAGCGACGAGCCGCTGGCCTCGAGCGCGCCGAGCACGCGATACCAGCTCACGCGCACGCGGTAGATCCAGCTGCCGAAGCGGCCGTGCCCGCCACCGAAATGCCCGAACTCGTGCGCGATCACCGACAGCATCTCTTCGCGGCCCAGCAGCTGCATCAGCGGCAGTCCCAGCACCAGGTAATGGCGATGGCCGAACAGGCCCGACACGCGTGGCACGCTGGCCGCCGCGGCGTTGAGGTCGGAATCGATCAGGATTGCCTCCAGCCTGGGCGCGCCGGTCTCGCGGCGCAGCCGTTCCACCTCGGCGACCAGCTCCGGCGCCTCGCCGGGCTGAAGGCGGTGGCCCTGCGGTGCGTCGAAGCGGATCCACAGCGCCTTGAGCAGGAACCAGCCGAATGCGATCGGGATCCAGATGATCTTTGCCAGCTTGAGCAGCAGGAGCACATTGAGCATCGCCAGCCCCACCGCGAGGCCGACCGAAAGCCCGAGGGCGACGATCGCCGAACCGCCGAGCACGACGAATCCCAGGCAGGCCAGCACGCCCAGCTTGAACCGGTAGAGCCCCGGCGACTCGCGCGACTCGCGCTCCAGCCGTGCAACGAGCGCCCCGTGGGCGGCTGCGGATTCCATCGTGCGATCCCCTGTTCCCCGCGCGCATGGGACACCAGCCGCACGCCGGGATGCAAGGGTTGCCGCCGGGCGACGCCAGGATGCTCAGTCAGCGATGCTTGAAGGTTCGCCGTCCGCGGGCACCGGCGCTGCGAACGCCTGCATCCAGTCCAGCAGCGCATGCCCACCTTCGTGCTGCAGCCCCACCAGCATCCGGTCGAAGTCCCCGCGCCGCTCGTCCTGGCCCAGCTTGAAGGTCGGGCGCACCGCGACGATCCGCATGTACAGGGCGGACACGCCGGGGGCGATGCGGGCGTAGCGTCCGCCCATCTCGTCGAGTCGCCATGGGCGCTCGCGGCCGGCCTCCATGGTCGCCACCAGGGCGTCGAGCTCCGCGCGGATCGACGCGTCGTCCTCGAGCACCTCCACGCGCAGGTCGAACACCGCGGCCGCGTAGTTCCAGGTCGGCGCGCGGGTGCGGTCGTCGAGCCAGCCGGGCGACATGTACGCGTGCGGGCCCATCACCAGTGCCTGCGCCACCGGGTCGCGGCGCAACCGCGCCACGTGCGGGTTGCGCCGCGCCATGTGGCCGAGCAAAGCGTCCAGGCGTCCATCGGCATCGAAGCCCGCACGCAGCGGGAGCGGGGTGAACGCGGCATCGTCGCCGCCGGCGGACACCAGCCACGCGAACGGGCTGGCGCCCAGCAGGCGGACCACGTCGTCCTGGTGGCGCGCGGCGTACTGCGGATCGGCGGCGTGTCCCATGCCGGTGCCTCCTAGGCGTCCACGAACACGTAGCCGGCGCCGCGCACGGTTTCCAGCGGCAGGCGCAGGCCGGTGCCTGCCAGCACCTTGCGCCGCAGCCGGTGCACCAGCATCTCAATGCGGTGCGGGTCGAAATCGTCGAGCGCCGCCACCAGGTCCGGCGCCAGCACGTCGCGCGCCACGACTTCGCCACGCTGCCGCGCGAGCCGTTCGAGCAGCACGCGCTCGCCGGCCCCCAGCAGCAGGCGCGTGCCGTCGGGGGCGACCAGGTGCCAGCCGTCGGCGGTCAGGCTCCAGCGTCCCGGCACGCCATCGCGCGGTGCCAACGCCGGTGTGGGTGCGTGCGCAGCCGGGAATCCGGCGGCCGCGGCTGGCGTCCGCCGCAACACGCTGCGCACGGTGGCGACCAGCACGGGCATGTCGACCGGCTTGACCAGGTAGGCGTCGGCGCCCTGGTCGAGTCCACGCACGCGGTCGCGGTTTGACTGGCGGCCGGTCAGCATCACGATGCCGGCGCGGGTCTTGCCGCGCAGGTGCGCGGCGGCCTGGAAGCCGTCCTCGTCGGGCAGGCCGACGTCGAGGACCACGACGTCCGCATCGTGCGACAGCAGCTCGCGGTACATCGCCAGCGCACTGTTGGCGCCGCGCACCTCGAAGCCGGCGTCACGCAGGCCCGGCAGCAGGATGCGCTCGCGCAGTTCCTCGTCGTCTTCCACGACCAGTACGCGCTGCACGCCGTCCGCCATCCGCCCAGAACCCCATTGCGCAGCGTGATGCCGCGCTTCCGTGCACATGATAGCGGCGCCGCCGCGCATGCTCGACCCCGCGGATTGCACGACATTGCACGACATTGCACCGCCGCACGCATCTGCAATGCGCGGTGCGTGTCTGCCGCGCGCGGCATGGGTAGAGTGCGCCCCGCGACAACGGGGACGGGCATTGCCCGACGGCCAGGGAGCCGTGGCAACCATCGGTTGGAGAGTCGACGCCGGAAACGGATGCCGTCGAAGCCGCTCCCGTGCGCGACGAACTTCAACTGGGGCAAGTGCGGATGAACGGACCAATCCTGGGCGCGAGCGTCCTGTCGCTGCGTCGTGTGCATGCCATGGCCCGCTGGGGCAGGGCGCTCCAGTCTCGGGGCCTGGCGGTGCTCGCCGCGTTGCTGCTGGCGGTGCCGGCTGTCGGCGTGTCGGCCCAGACCGCGGTCACCAACACCGCGCGGGTCGTGAACCCGGCAGGCCTGACCTGCAGCGACGTGGCCGCCAATCCCACCTGTACGCGCAGCGCGGCGGTCACCACGCCGGTGGTGCCCTCGGGCGTCGCGGCCATCGACTTCTGCCCGGTCGGCGTGCCGAAGCCGGTCTTCAGCCTGGTCAACGGCGTGCGCATCTCGCGCTACGTGCCCGGTGCCGCCAACGACGCGTTCGTGCCGGAGCTCGACTTTCCGGTGGCCGGCGACCTCAACGGCCTGATGGTCGACCCGGTGCGCAACCGCCTGCTGTTCCTGTCGCGCGCGGGCGCCAACACCATCCTGTGGGCCTACGACGCCGGCAACGGCGGCTGGTACCAGGCGGCCGCGCCGTTCGCGTCGAACGATCTCCCGCGTGCCGGCATGACGCCGGCCGGCATCGGCTACCTGATCGCCGGCAACAACCAGACCCCGCAGGTCTGGCGCGTGACCCCGGACGCCGCGCCGGGCAGCTTCGGCTACACCGTGCAGAACATCGGCAACCTCGCCTACGACACGCCGCCCACCAACACCAGCTCGGGCGACATCGCCTTCGACGGCGAAGGCCAGGGCTGGCTCTCGGCCGGGCAGGATCTCTACAGCATCGATTTCGCCGCCGGACTGCAGGCCGTGCGCCAGGCGCGCCCGCTGCTCAACGGCGTGCCCAGCACCATCAACTGGGCGGGCGTGGCATTCGCCGACGACGGGCGGCTGTTCGTCGCCGACAACAGCGCGTCGAGCCGCTACTACGCCTACGACCCGGCCACCGGGGCGCTGACGCCCGCGGCACCGACCACCGCCGCCGCGTCGCGCGACCTCGCCTCGTGCGCGTTCCCGGTGCAGGCCACGCCCGAG
>DATINB010000323.1:0-2097 GCA_035474775.1 Luteimonas sp. | reverse complement strand
ATGTCGATCAGCGAGAACGTCGGCGGCATGACCAAGATGCTCGGCAAGCTGACCGGCAGCCGCACGCTGAACGCGCTGCGCGAAGGCGGCAAGAAGCTGCTCGGCGACAAGAACAAGCCCACCGCGAAGTTCGTGCGCCGGTGGGAGGAACACTGGAAAGGCATGTTCGTGCCGTCCACGCTGTTCGAGGAGATGGGCTTCCATTACACCGGTCCCATCGACGGCCACGATGTCAAGGCGCTGGTCGCCGCCATGAAGACCCTGAAGACCCTCGGCGGCCCGCAATTGCTCCATGTGATCACCACCAAGGGCAAGGGCTACGAGCTCGCGGAAGGCGACCAGATCGGGTATCACGCGGTCTCGCCGTTCGATCCAACGCTGGGCATCGTCGCCAAGGGTGGCGCCCGCAAGCCGACCTACACCGACATCTTCGGCGACTGGCTGTGCGACATGGCTGCCGCCGACCCGGCCCTCCTGGCCATCACGCCGGCGATGCGCGAGGGCTCCGGGCTGGTGCGCTTCAGCCGGGAGTATCCCGACCGCTACTTCGACGTGGCGATCGCCGAGCAGCATGCGGTCACGCTGGCCGCCGGCATGGCCTGCGAAGGCGCCAAGCCGGTGGTCGCGATCTATTCGACGTTCCTGCAACGCGGCTATGACCAGCTCGTACACGACGTCGCGATCCAGCAGCTCGACGTGCTGTTCGCGATCGACCGCGCCGGTGTCGTCGGCCCGGACGGCGCGACCCATGCCGGCAACCTCGACCTGTCGTTCCTGCGCTGCGTGCCCAACATGGTGGTGATGGCGCCTGCCGACGAGGACGAGTGCCGCCGCATGCTGTCCACGGGCTTCCGGCACGACGGGCCGGCGGCCGTCCGCTATCCGCGCGGAAGTGGCACTGGCGTGGCGCTGCAGCCTGGCCTCGAGGTGCTGGAGATCGGCAGGGCCGAGGTCCGCAGCCGCGGTACCGGCCTCGCACTCCTTGCCTTCGGTGCACTGGTGCCGGTGGCGGCCGACGTGGGCGGTGCGCTGGGCTTCACCGTGGTCAACATGCGCTTCGTCAAGCCGCTCGATCGCGCGCTCCTGCTCGAGCTCGCCGCCAGCCACGCCGGCTTCGTCACGCTGGAGGACAACGTGGTGGCGGGTGGTGCGGGATCCGGAGTCGCCGAACTGCTGGCGGCTGCGGGGGTGGCCCTGCCGATCCTGCATCTCGGGCTGCCGGATGCCTTCCAGCACCATGCAAGCCGCGAGGACCTGCTGGCCGAGGCCGGTCTGGACAGTGCCGGCGTGCGCGCGGCGGTGCTCGCGCGCTGGCCGGAGCACGGCGCGCGCGCGGCGATCCGCTCCGTCGCCGGTTGAACGGCTGGCGCCTTCGTTCCCGTGGCGGTGCAGGCCGCCGATGACGCGTGACGCAGGTCGCGCGTCCCGCGATTACTCGTCGGGTGCTTCCACCGCGTAGCCCTTGGCGCGCAACGTCGCGAGCACGCCCTTCTCGCGCAGCAGGAACGGGATCGGCAGGGTGGCGAACGTGCTCGTGTTCGCCTGCAGTGCGGCTTCCGCCGCGGCGACCCAGGTCGCGGTGCTGCGCGTGCTGACATCACCGAATCCGATCTTCTGGGCGACCGCATTCCCCGTGAAGGCGCGCATGCAGGCGACGTACTGGTCTTCCATCGGCAGGTCGCGCAGGGCGGCGACATCGCCGATCGCCCAGGCGTTGGCGCGGCGGCGCATGGCATCGAGATCGCCTTCGATGCGCGCCAGGGTCTTCGCGAAGCAATCGGTATCGGCCAGCGTGGTGCGGTTGAACTCGCGGATCATGGCCTTTGGATCGCTGACCCTCACCTCCACCTGGGTCGAGATCCGCGGCACGCCGTGGCGCCTGGCGGCTGCCGCGACCACCGGCGACACCACGTTGGCCTGGCTCAGCCCGGCCCGGCGCATGGCGGCTTCGTAGAGCTCCTGGGCGGCGAACACCGGGCGCCAACGCTCGATGCCGGCATTGCGGCCGATATACCTCGGCTTGAGTTCCGCCCACCGCGCGTACAGATCGGCGGGCACGGATTCGCTCAGGGTGCGGCCGTCCGGGTTGCGCCGTGC
>DATINB010000322.1:0-7148 GCA_035474775.1 Luteimonas sp. | reverse complement strand
CCCATCCCGTTCCATTTCGCGGCCGCGGGCGGCGCCGACCTCTCCTCGTCGGTCGCCGCCGCCCGCGGATCGCGATTCCGCCGCGATGCGATAATGGCCGCCCGCACCCCGCGAGGCGTCCGCGCATGTCCATCCACGATTCCGTCCTCGGGCTGATCGGCAACACCCCGATCGTCAGGGCCCGGCGGCTCGATGCCGGCGTCTGCGAGCTGTATTTCAAGCTCGAGAACCAGAACCCGGGCGGGTCGATCAAGGACCGCATCGGGCTGAGCATGATCGAGGCCGCGGAGGCGCGGGGCGACATCCATCCCGGTGACACGCTGGTGGAGGGCACCGCGGGCAATACCGGGATCGGCCTCGCGCTCGTGGCCCAGCAGAAGGGCTACAAGCTCGTGCTGGTGGTCCCCGACAAGATGAGCCGGGAGAAGATATTCAACCTCAAGGCGATGGGCGCGCAGGTGGTGCTGACCCGCTCGGACGTCGCCAAGGGCCACCCCGACTATTACCAGGACCTCGCGGCGCGACTCGCCGCGGAGACGCCCGGCGCGTACTTCATCAACCAGTTCGGCAACCCGGACAATCCCGCCGCCCACGAGCGCGGCACCGGCCCGGAGATCCTGCGCCAGATGGCGGCGGCCGGCGGCCTCGATGCGATCGTGTTCGGCTGCGGCAGCTCCGGCACGATGACCGGGCTGTCGCGCTGCTTCGCCGAACACGCCCCGCACGTGGAACTGGTGCTGGCCGACCCGGTGGGTTCGATCCTCGCCGAATACATCAACGAGGGCGTCCTCAGCGACAAGTCGGCGAGCTGGATGGTCGAGGGCATCGGCGAGGATTTCCTGCCCGACATCTCGGACTTCTCGCGGGTCCGCCAGGCCTATGCGATCACCGACCGCGAGAGCTTCCTGGCGGCACGCACGCTGCTGCAGGCCGAAGGCATCCTCGGCGGCTCATCGACGGGGACCCTGCTGGCCGCCGCGCTGAAGTACTGCCACGAGCAGACGGTGCCCAAGAAGGTGCTGGTGTTCGTCTGCGACACCGGCAACAAGTACCTGTCGAAGCTCTACAACGACTACTGGATGCTCGACAACGGCTTCCTGGAGCGCCAGCCGCACGGCGACCTGCGCGACCTGATCCTGCGCCCCTACGACCAGCGCGACACGGTGGTGGTCGGGCCGGGCGACCTGCTGGTCACCGCCTACCAGCGCATGAAGCTGTACGAGATCTCGCAGCTGCCGGTGATGGACGGCGACCGCATCGTCGGCATCCTCGACGAGAGCGACGTGCTGCTGCATGTCTACGGCAACGAGGCCCGTTTCCGCGATCCGGTTTCGACCGCCATGGTGACCACGCTCGACGTCATGGACGTGGCGGCGCCCATCGAGGCGTTGCTGCCGGTGTTCGACCGCGGGCAGGTGGCGATCGTGCGCGATGGCGAGCGTTTCCTCGGGCTGATCACGCGCATCGACCTGCTGAACTACCTCCGTCGCCGGGTGCAGTGACCCGGGCCGGGAAGGCCGCCGATGCTAGAATCCGCGGCCCGATCCCGTGGAAATCGCAGGCATGAACGACCCGCACGGCAGGCCCGAAGCGGACACCGCGGCGTGGGGCCACGGCACCCGCGCGATCCACGCCGGGCAGTCGCCCGACCCCAGCACCGGCGCGGTGATGCCGCCGATCTATGCCACCTCGACCTACGCCCAGAGCAGCCCCGGGGTGCACCAGGGCTTCGAATACTCGCGCACCCACAACCCGACCCGATTCGCCTACGAGCGCTGCATCGCCGCCCTCGAAGGCGGCAGCCGCGGGTTCGCGTTCGGCTCCGGAATGGCCGCCACCGCGACGCTGCTGGAGCTGCTCGACAGCGGTGACCACGTCGTCGCCATGGACGACCTGTACGGCGGCAGCTACCGCCTGTTCGAGCGCGTGCGCCGGCGCAGCGCCGGCCTCGCCTTCAGCTATGTCGACCTCACCGACGTGTCCGCGCTGGAAGGTGCGATCCGCCCGGAAACCCGGCTGGTCTGGATCGAGACGCCGACCAACCCGATGCTGAAGATCGTCGACATCGCCGCGGTGGCGGCGGTGGCGCATGCGCACGGGCTGCTGGTGGTGGTCGACAACACCTTCGCCTCGCCGATCCTGCAGCGCCCCCTGCAGCAGGGCGCCGACATCGTGATGCATTCGGCGACCAAGTTCCTCAACGGCCATTCCGACATGGTCGGCGGCATCCTGGTGGTCGGCGACGATGCCGACCTCGGCGAGCGGCTGGCGTTCCTGCAGAACTCGATCGGCGCGGTGCAGGGTCCGTTCGACAGCTTCCTGGCGCTGCGCGGCCTGAAGACGCTGCACCTGCGCATGCGTGCGCACTGCGACAACGCGATGGCGGTGGCGACGTTCCTGGACGCGCATCCGTCGGTCGCGCAGGTGATCTATCCCGGGCTGCCGTCGCACCCGCAGCACCGGCTCGCGGCCCGCCAGATGGACGGCTTCGGCGGCATCGTGTCGGTGGTGCTGAAGGGTGGCTTCGAGGCGGCGAAGGCCTTCTGCGAACGCATCGAGCTGTTCACGCTGGCCGAATCGCTGGGTGGCGTGGAGAGCCTGGTCAACCATCCGGCGGTGATGACGCACGCCTCGATCCCGCCCGAGCGCCGCGAGACGCTCGGGATCAGCGATGCGCTGGTGCGACTGTCGGTGGGCATCGAGGACGCCGACGACCTGGTGGCCGCGCTCGCGCGCGCGCTCGACGGCCCCGCTGCATGATGGACGGGCTGGCCCCGGCGCCGGCTCCCGAAGACGACCGGGTGGCACGGCTGGCACTCGCCGCCGGGGGCGTCGCGATGGTGGCGGGGGCGGTCCCGCAACTCTGGCACCGCGCGGTGGGCGAGGGCTACGCCGACGAGCGTCGCGTGCCGGGCACGTTGCTCGCGGTCGACTGCGGCGTGCGCCTGCGGTTTTCCCTGCCCGCGGCCACCGCCATCGCGTTCGTGCGCCTGCGCCTGCCGGCGATCGCCGGCTGCTACCGGGTCGAGTCGCTTGCCCTGGCCGGGGTCGCGGTCGACGCGCTGGCGCGCCGCGCCATGCACGCGGGTGGCCAGCGCCTGCCGTGTGCGCGCGCCGATGCGGTGCGCATCGCGTCGGCGGAACAGGCGCCCACCCTCGAGATCGACCTGCGCGGGCTGCCGGGGCTGGACGCCGCGTCGGTGCCGGAGCTCGAGGTGCGCATCGTGCGCGAAGACGTCCCCACCGCGGGCCATGCGCAGGCGACCGCCGCCATCGCGGGCCTGTCCACCGACGTGCTGGCACTGCTGCACGCCCAGGGCGACGACGCGTTCTCGTCGGCGCGACGCCAGCGGCAGTCGGACCGGATGCTGCGCACGGCCACCGATGCGCATGCCAGGGAGGTGACGGCCGCGCTCGCCGCACTCGGGACGCGCTTCGGCGCCGAACTGGCGTCGCGTGCCGACCGCCACGGCGCCGCCCTGGCGGCGATCGACGAAGGCCTGGCGTCGCGGTTCGCGGATCTGCAGCCGGGCCTCGACGGGCTGCGCGACGCACTCCGCGCCCAGGCCGAGGCCATGGCCAACCTCGTGGAGGACACCCGGGCGCTGCGCGCCGAGGTCGATGCCATCGGGCCGCAGGTCGCTGCGCTGCGCAATTCGGTCGACAACGTCTTCTGGCGCCGCTGGCTGCGTCGCCTGCGCGGGGCCCTGCGATGACGGCGCGGCACGACGACCCTGCCGATGCATGCGCGGCGGACCACGCGCTGGTCGACTTCGCTCATACGCCGCTGCGGGCCCTGCTGCAGCACGACGGCCTGCGCTGGGAAGCGCTGGACGACGATCCGCAATTCCTGCTCACCTTGCCGCGGGCGCAGCCGGCAGGGCTCTATCGCATCACCGCGCGCGTGCGCAGCAGCTCCGCCTGTCCGCCGTGCCTGTATTTCGATACCGGGTCGGGTTGGGGTGAAGCGTCGCGGGTCGACCTCGAGCAGGCGCCGGGCGCCGGGCACTGGTGGGCCTGCGTGCCGCTCGCGGCGTTCTCCGCGGAGGTGCGGTTCGATCCTGCGGACGCGCCGGGCGGTTTCGAGTTCGCGGGCGTCACCCTGCAGCGCGTCTCCGCAGGGGAACACCTGGTCCTGCGCCTCGACGACGCGGCACGCCGCGCACCGGGGTCGGCGGCGCGCTGGTTGCACGAGGCGCGCGTGGAAGTCGAGCGCGGGGGTGCGGACGCTGCGATCCACGCGCTGCCGGCCACCACCGACGCGGCGTGGCCCGGCCTGGATGCGGAGTACCGGCGCTGGGTGTCGCGGTTCGATGCGCTGACGGAGTCGCAGGTCACGGCGCTACGGGACGCAGTCGATGTCATGCCCCGGCGCCCCCTGCTGTCGCTGGTCGTGCCGTACGAGGACGGCCAAGCGACTTCCGTGGATGCGCTGGTGCAATCGCTCGAGCAGCAGATCTACCCGGACTGGGAACTGTGCGTGGTCCACAGGCCGGGCCATGGGGCGGATCACGGCGCCCGACTGGCCGCACGCTCCAGCCGCATCCGCCTGCTGCCGATGGACGCGCTGGCGTCGGGGCGCGAGGCCCTGGCCGCGCAGGGCGTACACGCGGCACGCGGCGCCTTCGTGGCGGTGGTCGACCACCGGCTGCGGCTTGCGCCGCACGCGCTCCTGGTGATGGCCGACGCGGTGGGTCGATCGCCCGGGCTGCAGCTGCTGTACGCCGACCACGACCACCTGGATGCCGCCGGGCAGCGCTCACGAGCGGACTTCAAGCCGGCCTGGGATCCCGACCTGTTCCTCGCCTGCGACTACCTCGGGCCGCTGGTGTTCCACGCGGCCGATGCGCCGGAGCTGGAACGAGGTCGGCAGCCCGCGCTCCGGTCGCTGCGCGAGCGTGCGCTGGCGCTGGCCGCGCGCGTCCGGCCCACGCAGGTCCTGCACGTCCCGCATGTCCTGGCGCACGTGGCGACGGGCGTCGCCGAGGCGACGGGCGATGCCGACGCGAGCGCACTGGTCGCGCACCTGGCGCGTACCGAGCCCGGCACGCACGTCGACCGCGTCGGCGATGCGCTGCGCCTGCGGCGCCCGATGCCGCCGCGCGCGCCCAAGGTCAGCATCGTGATCCCCACGCGCGACCGCCGCGATCTCGTGGAGCGCTGCGTCTCCAGCGTCCTGTCGCTGACCCGCTACGACCGTTACGACGTGGTGGTGGTGGACAACCAGTCGGTGGAGCCGGACACGCTGGCGTACTTCGAATCGCTCCGCGGCGATCCGCGGGTGCGGGTCCTGGCGTACGACAGCCCCTTCAACTATTCGGCGCTCAACAACCACGCCGTGGCCCGCGTGGATGGCGAGGTCGTGGCGCTGCTCAACAACGACATCGAGGTCATCTCACCCGACTGGCTCGAGGAGATGCTGCAGTACGCACTGCGCGCGGACGTGGGTGCGGTCGGCGCCATGCTGTACTACCCCGACGACACCATCCAGCATGCCGGCGTGGTCGTCGGCCTGGGCGGCGTGGCCGGGCATGCGCGGGCCAGCGAGCCGCGTGACGTCGCGGCCCGTTGCCCGCGGGCGCGGCACGTGCACACGCTCTCGGCGGTCACCGCCGCGTGCCTGCTGGTGCGCCGCGACGCCTACCTGCAGGTGGGCGGCCTGGACGAGTCGCTGGCGGTGGCCTTCAACGACGTGGACTTCTGCCTGCGCCTGGGCGCCTCCGGACTGCGCACGGTGTGGACGCCGTTCGCGGAGTTCTACCACCACGAATCGGCCAGCCGGGGCAGCGAGGACAACGCGGACAAGCAGGCGCGGTTTGCGGGCGAAGTCGAGGCGATGGTGCGCCGCTGGGGCGACCAGCTCGCTGCGGATCCCTACTACAACCCCAACCTGTCGCTGCTTGCCGGTCACGCCGGCGCCCTGGCCGATCCGCCGCGCGTGCTGCTGGCCGACCGTGTCGCGGCGATCACGGCGCGCATGCCGGCGCACGCACGCGTGGCGGCGGACGCCGAACAGGTTCGCACGAGGACTGCGTCATGACCGACCCGATGGACATCTCGCTGCAGCCGATCGCCCAGGTCAAGCTCGTGGACGCCGACGTCCCGGACACCTGGCGCGCATACGGCAGCGACCCGGCCTTCGCCGCCAGCTGGCCCGGCGAAGGTCCACTTCCCGGCGGCTGGTACGTGCTCGAGTTCGCCGTCGAGGTGCTGCGCGGGGCGATCCACGCGCCGTGCCTGTATCCGGACTACCGCCGCGGATCCGTCAGCGAGTCCGACAAGATCACGCTGCCGCTCGAACAGGCGCGCAAGGGGCCGCACCGGGTGCGCACCCTGGTCCGCTTCCATACCGATCTCGACGGCTTGCGGTTCGATCCGTCCGTGCTGCCCGCGGAATTCAGGCTGCAGCGACTGAGCCTGCAGCGGCTGGGCCGCTGGGACGCGGCGCGGATGATGCTGGGCACGCTGTTAGACCGCCGCGCGGTGCCGGGCAGGTTGGCACTGGTGCTGACCATGGCGGGTGACATCGCGCTCGGCGGCCCGCGCCGGATGGCCGACCGCCTCTATCGCGAGTACACCGCCTCCAACGACCTGCAGGTGATGTCCGACTACGCGATCTGGCTGGATTTCTACGACGACACCTCGCCGGACGGCGTCGCGCTGGCGGTCGCGGAACTGAGCGCGCTCACGGCCACGCCCACCATCTCGGTCATCGTGCCGGTCTACGAGACCGCCGAGCGCTGGCTGCGTGCATGCCTCGAGAGCGTCCTGGCGCAGGCCTATCCGCACTGGGAGCTGTGCATCGCGGACGATGCGTCCAGGTCGCCGCACGTGCGCCGCGTGCTGGAGGAATACGCGGCCCGCGATGCCCGCGTCAAGGTCGCGTTCCGCCCCGCCAACGGGCACATCAGCGCCGCCTCCAACAGCGCGCTCGCGCTCGCCACCGGCGAGTACGTGGCCCTGCTCGATCACGACGACCTCCTGCACCCGCTGGCGCTGCTGGAGTGCGCGCGGGCCTTCGACGCCAACCCGCGGTGGCGGATGCTGTTCACCGACGAGGACAAGATCGACACCGAGGGCCATCGCAGCGATCCATACTTCAAGTCGGACTGGAATCCTGATCTGTTCCAGTCGCAGAACTGCGTTTG
>DATINB010000321.1:0-8481 GCA_035474775.1 Luteimonas sp. | reverse complement strand
GACGAGGGAACCGATTTGACTGCCCATATTCGTATCCTCGATTGGTTGAAGGTGGCCCGGGTTGATGGGCTCATCGACAGTGTCGCGATCCACGGCCGGGAACACAGCTAGTGCGTACCCCAGCTAGGGCCACCCCTCGCGGCGTGAGCCCTTCAGCCGCGATACTCGCCACCATGGTCGACACGCCCGCGAACCCTACTGGCCCAGGTACCGCAGCCTCCCCGGGGCGCGACCATGCGGGGCATGAACTGCTTCGCACCCGGCGCATGCGGCTGCGCGGGCTGCGCCACGCGGATCTGTTCGAACTCCAGGCGCTGGGGCGTGACGCGCGAAGCAGCCGGGCGCTGCTCGATGCGCCCGTCGATACGCTTGCCGCGGCTGCGGCGCTGGTGGATCACGCCAACCGCGTCTATGCGGATCGGCCCGGCCTGGGGATCTGGCGTGCCGACGATGCGCAGGGCCGCTTCCTCGGATTCTTTTCGTTGATGGCCGAATTCGCCGCGACCGAAGTGGAGATCGGAACGCGGCTCCTGCCGATCGCGTGGGGCCGCGGCTACGCGCTCGAAGGCGGAGCGGCGCTCTGCACGCACGCATTCGACACGCTGGGTCTGCCATCGCTCCTGGGACTGTGCGATCCACACAACCGCTCGGTGCCACCCCTGCTGGCGCGCCTGGGGTTCGTACCCGACGGGGAAACCGAGCAGTTCGGGAACCGCGCGCTGCGCTTCATCCTGGCGCGCAGCGAGTGGGCGGGCGTGCGGCCACGCGGCCGTGGCGCCGACTCGCGGCCCCACGACTGAGACCGCGCCCTCGGCCGATCAGCCGTTGAAGTGGGATTCGACGCTCAGCGTGCCCAGGTTGCGCTCCGCGAAGCGTCGCGCCAGCTCGGGACCGGCTTCGCGGATGGCGTCGTAGCTCTCGCGGGAGCGCACGTCGGCGCGCAGGATCCAGCCATCGCCACTCCGGCTCAGCAGCAGGTCGGTACCCGGCAAGGTGGCGTCCGACATGCGCAGGAGCACCTGGCCGTCACCGTCGGCAGTCGCCGGCTGGCCGATCGCCATCTGCCGGACATGGCGCTCCACCAGGTCGGCGAATGCCTGCGCGCTGGCCGCCGGTGGCGGAGCCTGGGTGGGAACGGACGCGTCGCGCATCGCCAGCTGCGCGTGCATCATCTGCGCGGCGTCGGCCGGTGGCTGCGACGACGTCGACAGGCCGAGATCATCCGCGCGTCGCGCGGCGCGGTCATCCACGCCGGAATCGAGTGCGCGCTGGCCGCGAGCGGCTTCCGCCCCGGCGTCCTCGGGCACCAGCGCCTGGGCGTCTTCGGCCAACCCCGGCTGCTCTGCCTGCGCCAGGCCCCCTTCGGTGTTCCCTTCGCGCATCTGCTGCATGACGGCGCGGAAGCGATCCACCTGCTCCGGCTGTGGAGGCACCTTGTCGCGTGCCGATTCGGCCGCTTCGCGCCGCTGCGTGGCGGCGGTCTCGGCCGCCTGCGAATTCTGGCTGCGTTCGATGGTCATGGGTCGCTCCTCGTCAGTTCCGCGAGGCGGCCAGGTGGCGCGCCTGCAACAGGTCGTCGGTTGCCGCTTCCTCGTGTTGCAGCGCGATCACCCGCTGCTCGCCGTTCCAGACATCGCGGCGCTTCTCCAGCGCATCCTGGCGCGCCTTGGCTCGGAAGAATGCGGCGCGTGCGTCGGCAACCGCGCTCTCCGCAGCCCTGAGTGTCTCCTGTGCCGCGGCCAGCCGCATGCGGGCGGCCTGGGCCTGCTCGCCCAGCAATTCGATGTGTGCATCGCGCTGGACCAGTTGCTGTGGCCACGCGCCCACTGCGGCACCTTCGGCGGAGCCACGCGCAGGCGGCTCCAGCAGGCGCCGGCGCTGCGCCGCCTGTTCGGCCACCAACCCGCTGATCTCGCCCTCGATCGTGGTGCACGCTTCGCGACAGACCTGTGCCGCGCGCTGGCGGTCGAGCACGAGGATGCGCGCGGCCTCCACGCGGTGCTCGCGCAGCTTGATCAGTGTCTGCAGCGGGTAGCGCTTCACGGGAACATCTTCCGCAAGGCGTCGGCCGACTGCGCGAAGGGCACCAGTTCCGACGATGACTGCTGCAGCAGCTTGCGGATGGGCCCGATCTTCTCGACGGCCGCGTCGGCATCCGGATCGCTGCCGCGCTTGTACTCGCCCAGTTGCAGCAGCAACTCGATGTCCTGGTGCTTGGCCAGCAGCTTGCGCAGCTGTCCCGCCGCCTTCTGGTGCGGGCCGTCGACGACGCGCGGCATGGTGCGGCTGAGGCTGGTCAGCACGTCGATGGCCGGGTAGTGATAGGCCGCCGCCAGCTTGCGCGACAGCACGATGTGGCCATCCAGGATCGAACGCACCTCCTCCACGATCGGATCGCCGCCATCCTCGTCTTCGGCCAGCACCGTGTAGAACGCGGTGATGCTGCCGTGCTCGTTGTTGCCGGCGCGCTCGAACAGGCGCGGCAGCGCGCTGAACACGGATGGTGGGTAGCCACGCCGTGCCGGCGGCTCGCCCACGGCGAGCCCGACGTCGCGCAGGGCGCGCGCGAACCTCGTGACCGAATCGAGCAGCAACAGGACGCGCTTGCCACGATCGCGGAAATGCTCGGCGATGGCGGTGGCCACCCACGCCGCGCGGCTGCGCTCGAGCGCGGGTCGATCCGAAGTGGCGACCACGATGATCGATTTCGCCAGTCCTTCGGGGCCCAGGTTGTCGTGGATGAACTCGTTGACCTCGCGTCCGCGTTCGCCGACCAGGGCGATCACGTTGACCTCGGCGTCGCCGCCACGGGCCAGCATGCCGAGCAGGGTGCTCTTGCCGCCGCCCGCCACCGCGAAGATGCCGATGCGCTGGCCTTCGCCTGCGGTCATGGTGGTGTCGATGGCGCGCACGCCGGTCGAGAACGGACGCTCGATCAGCAGTCGCGTCAGCGGGTTGGGCGACGCGGCATAGATCGGCGCGTCCACCGTGGCGCCGACGGGGCCCTTGTCGTCGATCGGCACGCCGTGTGCGTCGAGGATGCGGCCCAGCAGGCCGTCACCGACGCGGACCGACGCCTGGCGTCCGGTCGCGTAGACCTCGGTGGTGGCGGAGATGCCGTCCAGCGCGCCAAGCGGGGTCAGCAGGGTGTTCTGCTTGGAAACGCCAACCACCTCCGCCGCGAGACGGAAGGCCGGGTCGCCGTCGCCACGCGGGTTGCGAAGCTCGCAGAGCTCGCCGATCGCGGCTTTCAGCCCGGTGGCCTTGATCAGGGTCCCGTAGGCCTCGGCAACGCGCCCGACACGCTCGATCGACTGCACGCGGGCCAGGGCATCCAGCAGCGGATCATGGCCGGCCATGCCCGGCGACAGCGGACCCGGCAAGGTCGTGCTCATCGCGGCGACACGCCGGCATGGCCATCGGCACCGCTGGCACCGGCGAGCGCGGCGCGGATGGCATCGATCTGCTGGGCCACGCCGGCGCGCACTTCGCCCGCTTCGGACACCACCACGCAGCTGGTGGGCTCGAGGCTGACATCGTCGACCAGCTCGATCACCCCAACGGCGGGATGCGCCTGACGCACGGCACCCAGCCCGGCAGCCACGCTGTCGCGCACCGAAGGGTGCACCCGGATCAGCAGGAACTGCTCGGCCTGCGCGGCTTCGACCGCCTGCAGCACCAATCCCGGGACCACGCGCCGGGCGTCGAAGTCCGGTGCAATGCGGGCCACGATCGCGCAGGCCAGCTCGGTGATGCGCGCCGATGCGTCGGCCAGGACGCGGGCGCGGCGCTCGTTCAGCGAGGCGAGCTGCTCGGTCATCTGCAGTTCGGCGCGCGCGATCCCCTCGGCGACCCCGGCGCTGTAGCCCTGTTCGCGCGCCTGGGCAATCTCGGCACCCGCCTATTCGTAAAGGCCGTTCACCCGCGCCAGCAACGCGTCGAGTTCCTCGAGTTTCTGCCATGCCACCGCTGGCACCACGCTGGCCCCCAGGGCGCGTTCGAACTGCCGGCGCTCGAACACCGCCACGCCTGCGCCCGCCCGCCCCGGTGCGCTGGCTGCGCGGGGGCGTTCCAGGGATGTCGGGATCGCAGGTGAGGTGTCAGCGGGCATTCGGGGTCCTGTGGGGCGTCGCTCAGGCGACCGCGCGCGTTTCGTGATGGGTGAACACCCGCAGCATGGCTTTTTCCGGCAGGTGTGCCGCGGCGGGGACGTCGGCCGGGCGCGTCATCGCAACCCACGCCGCAAGCCCGGGATCGCGCTTGCCCGCCCACACGCGCAACTCGGCACGACCCTGTGCCTCGAACAGCGCATGGAGATGCACGTCCCGCCCCTGATCGCCTGCCAGGGCCGCGGCCAGGCTCATCGTCAGCCCGGCACTCGTCCCGCCGTCCACCTTGCCGTCCCAGACCGTCTGGTCCAGCGCGAGCAGATATCCGTTGCCGACTGCATCCTTGAGCCGTCGCAACGGTTCGCGGCGGACTTCGGCGCGGATGGCGGGCGCGTAGGCGAGTATCCCGATGTCGCGCAGCAGTGGACCGAGACGCGCCAGGGGCCAGCGCGCCGCGGCGATGCCCACCTCGCCGTCGGCATTGGGCGCAAGCAGCGGCCCTGCCGATGGCGACAGCCAGCGCGCCAGCATGCGACGTCCCAGTGGCCGCCCGGCGGCATTGCGCAGCAGGGCGGGATCGACTGTCTCGTCCCGCGTTGCGTACCAGCTGGGATCGACCTCGACGAGCACCGCCTGCAACGTCACCCGCTCACCCGTTCCAGACTTTTCCGGCAGGCACGGCCTTGGCCTGCGCCGCGCCCCGGAAGCGACTCCAGAATGCGAACAGCAAGCCGAGCAGGACGAGGACCGCGGCAGCGATCCCGATGGCCAGAGGACTCATCGACGAGAGCGCGACCGGGACGGCACCCTGCGGGCGGGTCGCGGGGGGCGCCGACACGGTGGCGAACTTCACCGACACCTTATTGATATCACCCAGGCCTTCCACGCTGTCCTTGATCAGGACCTTGATGTCGGTTTCGCGGTCGCGAACGTTGGCGCCGGGCTGTTCGAAGATCACCACCGACGCGGACGAATCGTGGTTCGCGCCGCCCAGCGGGTCGCGATCGGGCAAGGCGATGTGGACGCGCGCCTCGACCACGCCATCGAACCGCGACAGCGTCCGCGACAGCTCCTGCTGCAGGCTGCAGATGTAGCGGCCCTTTTCCTCGGTGGCCGAGGATGCAAACCCTTCCTTCTTGAAGATGTCGCACATCGTGGCGTACTGCGCCCTGGGCAAACCGCGCGCGGTCAGCACCTGCATTGCGTATGGGAAATCGCTGCGGTCCACGCGCACTTCCCAGCCGGTCTTGCTGGGCGACGGGCCCTTCTCGGCATCCACGCCCGCCGCAAGCAGGGCCCCCATCAACTCGTTGGCCTGCTGCTCCTCCAGCTGGCTGTACAGCGCCGTCCGCCCGCAACCCGCCAGCAGCAGGCAGGCGAGCAAGCCCAGCAGCACCGCCCGCAGGCACGTTGGACGCACCAGACTCATGCCCTCGTTCCCACGATCAGGACTGCTGGCGGAACAGCTGGGAGATGCCGTCCGAGGTCCGGTTGGCGACATTGGATGTCAACTCCGCCTGGAACAGGAACTGATGGCACTTCATGGTCATTTCCATCATCTGCCCGGGCGTCACCTCGGCGATGTTGCCACTCATGCTCTGCGACACCGCGTTGATGTTCTGGGCGCCACCGTTGAGGTTGTTGATGGCCGCGATCAGCACGCGGGTGCCCTCGGAGGGCTCCGCGGGCCCGACGTTGGCCGGCGCGGTGGCCGCCTGTGGCTGCTGGGTCCCGCCCGTGCGCTCCAGCGCAGCAGCGAAATCGCGCACGTCATACGACGACGCCTGCGGCTGGTTGGATGCGGCGGATGCGGGGCCGGCGGCTTGCGCGGCGTCCATCGCTCCGACCTGGATTGCTTCAATCATGACGTTCTCCTCGACAACCGATCTGTACTGGGGCCACCCGTGCAGCGGGCACGCCACGCGTGCCCGACCGTGCAATGGCGGTTACTGACGCTTGCCGAGTGTCTCGAGCGCCTGGCCCACGCTGTTCTGCGACGTCGCGGCGTTGTTGGACATGAACTGCATCTTGAGGCTGGCCGCCGTGAGCTGGACCATCGCGGACGGCTGGTCGTTGCCCGCGCCGATCGCGCTCGACATTTCGGTGATCTGCGCGGCCTGCGAATCGAGGGTTGAACCCCACGCCCGCGACATGGCTTCGTACCAGCTGTTGCGATCGCCGGACGACGCGCTTCCGCGCGTGCCGCCCGCGCCGCCCTGGCCGATCGCTGCGTTGCCGATGAACTGGCCGAGTGTGCCCGGATTGATGCTTGTCATGATGTTCTCCTCGGTGAATGGATGTGATGCTGTATCGCTACTTCCGTGTCGACCCTTGAATCTACCCGCTGACGCGACGCTTTGCGTGCACTGCGTCACGCTTTTACATATGTGAAGTGGCCGTGCTGCGCACATTGGCGAACACGCCGGTGTCCTCGGTAGCCGCATCCACGGCCGCCTCGACCTTGATCTGCTGCAGCTGCCCGTCCGGCGTCAGCGCATGCGCCGAACTTTCGGTGATCGAGATCAGGCGCCCTTTCCCGGGGATTTCGGAACCCACGGCGAACTTGCGGCCATCGGCCCCGACCACGTGCGGATCCTTGCCGCGCACGATTGCCACGACACGCACGGCGGCGGCCTTGGGCGCCGGCATGCCGTTGATTGCGGGCGTCTCACTGGCCACCGCGATGGAGTTCACCGGGACCACCCGGTTGATGCCCTTCACATCCTGCATGGCACGCGAGAGCGCGGCGGTCCGGAGCGCCTCGACATCCTCGAAGCGTCCGCTCACCTCGACGTTGCCATCGCCCAAATAGCGGGTCTTCGCGGACAGGCCCTGCGAGCGCAGCACCTCCTGCACGTCGCGCGCGATGTCGTCACCGGTGCGCAGGTCGACCCGGGCCTCGATGCCCTCCGCCTGCAGCATGCGTGCAATGCGTTCGCGAGCCCCGGCGTCCTTCACCGTACCGGTCAGCACGAGGTTGTCCTGCAGGTCGCGCGTGGCACGTCCATCGTCGATCCCGTACTCGGGGATGAGGACTTCGAGCCGTTCGCGGGGATCCACCTTGGCATCCTGGGCCGGCATCACCGCCGCGAAGATCGCGAGGGAGGCCAGCGACAGCGCCGCCACGGCGGCAACCGCCGGCAGCCGGCGCAGGTAAGGCACGCTGGCGCGCGCCGGAGCGGTGCGGACCGCAGCGATCCCGGGCGCCAGCGTGTCCCACGCAGCGTCGTCTTCCGCGCCGAAGGCGAGCGCGGCATCGCCGAGCCCGACACGCTGCACGTTCGCGAGTTCCACGGGATCGCCCGGATGCACCAGCGACGTGCCCACATGCAGGGGTGCGTCGAGTGCACGCAGCGAAAAACGGCCGCCGATCCGGCTGATCAATGCATGGTGGCTGGCCACGCCGGCATCGGCCAGCACGATGTCGCAGTCGTCCCCACTGCCGACCAGGATCATTTCCTGGCCGGCCAGCGAGCGGCTGGCGCCGCTGTGCAGGCCCGAGATGATGCGCAGCACGTGGCCCGGCTGGGCATCCGCGGCTGGGAGCTGGGAGTTGGAGGTCATGGGTGACTCCTTCGACGCCGGCACTGGACGTGCAACGGCAGTCCTGGGTGATCTTGCGCAGCGCAAGTTACGACCTGGTGAAGCATCATGCGTTGATCTGCCCGGACTGCACGATGCGCAGGTCCGGTGCGAGCTCCTGGTAGGACAGGACGGGCAGCTCGAAGAAGTCGATCTCCATCAGCTTGCGCAGATGACGCCGCACGTCGAGCGAACACAGCAGCACCGGGCGCACGCCCTCGGCCTGCCGCGACAGGTGCGCACGCACCTCGTTGCCGAGTCGCCCCGCGAGCTCCGGGGAGATCGCGAGCTGGCTGGCGCCGCCGGCCACGCGCACCGACTGCCGGAGCTTGTCCTCGAGTTCGGGATGGATCAGCAGCACGTGCAGGGTGCGATCGGCGTCCGCGTAACGTTCCGCGATCTCGCGCTTGAGTGCGACCCGCACGTATTCAGTCAGCAGCACCACGTCCTTCTCGCGACCACCGACATCGGTGATCGCCTCGAAGGCGTCACGGAGATTGCGCACCGGCACCCCTTCTTCGGCCAGCCGGCGCAGCACGTCCGCGACCCGTTGCGGGGCCACCACGCGCAGCATCTCCTTCACCAGGTCCGGGTAGTCGCGCTGCATGCGGCCGAACAGGTTGGCCGTCTCCTGGATGCCAATGAAGCCGCCGAGGCGCCGCTGCAGCGCGCTGCGGCAGTGTTCCGCCAGCAGGTCCAGCGGTGACAGCGCGCCTGACGCACCGGCTTCGACCCATTCGCCGAACAGCGGCGGAAAGAAGCCCGGTATGCGGTTCGTCTCGCTCGGCGC
>DATINB010000320.1:0-1514 GCA_035474775.1 Luteimonas sp. | reverse complement strand
GTCGCATCCGCAACCTGACGGTAATCGACATCGACGCCGCGTCGGTCGCCGCGACCACCGCGCTGCTGCAGCGTGGCATGCGCCTGACCGCCATGGTCCAGGATGGCGAATTGCAGCTGATAAGCGACTCGGAGAACGTGGTGCTGACCCCGCGGATCCTGATGGGCGACGCACGGCCGGCGTGAGCGCCGCCACGCACCATCCACTCGCCCGGTGCCGGTGGCCTGCGTGCCGTGGCCGGGCGCCGGCGGACCCGCGCGCCACCACCGCCATCGCATCCGGCGGCGCCCGCACATGAGCCCGCGTCGCGGCTGGCCCGGTGATCTCTGGGCGCGGCTCCGTGCGTTCCGCAAGGCAACCGACCCCCTCGGCGTCGCCTTGCCCCGTGCACGCTTGCTGCGCTACGACGGCTATGCCGCCCTCCAGTTCCGTCGCGGGCAGACGCAGAGCCGGATGCGGACCGCAGAACCCGACGCCCTGCTGATCGACTACACGCGTTCCATGTTGGGTTGCCTGCTGTTCCGCCCCGAGCCGGTGCGCATCGGCATCATCGGCATGGGCGGAGGATCGCAGGTCAAGTTCTGCCACCGGTACCTGCCGGGAACGCGCCTGGAGGTGGCGGAGAACCATCCGGGCGTGATCGCGCTGCGGCACGCATTCGGGATTCCCGATGACGATGCGCGCCTGCAGGTGGTGCTCGATGACGGCGCGCGCTTCCTGCGCGCGCGCCCGGGCCGCTACGACCTGCTGCTGGTCGACGGCTACGACGACGCCGGCATTCCCGAAGCGCTTTCGACCCAGGCCTACTACGATGCCTGCAGGGCGGCGCTGGTCGAGGGCGGCGCGATGGCCAGCAACCTCCATTGCGCCGATTCCGAAGCGCACGTGGCGCGCCTGCGGCGCAGTTTCGGTCACGCCCGCGTCCGCGTCATCGGCGAGGCGCGCATGAAGAACCAAGTCGCCTTCGCGTGGACCGCCGAGCCGGCCGACGAGGCGCTCGCCGTCGCCGTGTCGGTGCTCACCGAAGATGCACGGGGGGTCCTCGAGCCGATCCTGCGGCGCGTGGCGGCGGCGATCGCCGCGGACGGCTGACTGCCCGAGGCGGGTCCGTGGTGCGGACGCAGGGCGCGGCAGCGCCGGCATGCGGATCGGCCATACTGGCCGGCCCGCCAGTCGTCCAGTCCACAATGAAGATTCCGCAAGGCCTGCAGCCGCTCGTCGATGACGGCCTGATCGATGCGGTGCTGCGCCCGCTCAAGAGCGGCAAGGAAGCGGCGGTGTACGTGGTCGAGGCCGATGGCGAGGTCCTGTGCGCCAAGGTCTACAAGGACATGGCACAGCGCAGCTTCCAGGCCCGCGTGCAGTACCAGGAAGGCCGCAAGGTGCGTGGCAGCCGACAGGCGCGCGCGATCGGCAAGGCCAGCAAGTTCGGCCGCCGCGAGCAGGAGACGGCCTGGAAGAACACCGAGGTGGATGCCCTTTATCAGCTGGCGGAAGCGGGCGTTCGCGTGCCC
>DATINB010000319.1:0-4889 GCA_035474775.1 Luteimonas sp. | reverse complement strand
CCGTCGCTGCCCGGCACCAGCAGCGGGGCGCCGGGCTGGCCGCCGAAGCCGTTGCCCTGCAGCCAGTCCCGGATCGCGGCGTCCTGGCGCTCCAGCCAGGCGGGGAAGCCGGCGCGATCGACCAGCCGCAGCGGCAGCGCGCCGCCGGCCTGGTCGGGGCTGGCGAAACAGGGGGGCAGGCTCATCGGGGCTCCGGGATGTCGTGGGCGTCCAGCCAGTCGGCCAGCGCGGAAAGGGTAGCGAATTCGAGTTCGGGCGGCGGCAGCGCCTCCGGCCACGTCTCGTCGCGGCGGTTGATCCAGCAGCTGCGCAGGCCGGCGCGCGCCGCACCCACCACGTCCATCTCGATATGGTCGCCGACGTGCAGCACCTCGCCCGGCGCGCATGCCAGCCGCGCGCAGGCGGCCAGGAAGATGCTGGCATCGGGCTTCGCCGCGCCGTGTTCGCCGGGCCCCAGCGAGAACCGGAAGTGGTGGTCCAGGCCGATCCGCTGCAGGTCGGCGTTGCCGTTGGTGACCGCGGCCACCGGCACGCGCGCGGCGATGCGCGCCAGCGCCTCCAGGCTGTCCGGATAGCACTCCACCTCGTTGCGCGCGGCGTAGAACACCGCGTAGGCGGTGTCGACCAGCGCCGCGTCGTCGCCGCTGTCGGCAAACGCACGCTCCAGCGTCATGCGCCGCATCGCGCCCATGTCGTGGGCGAGGTGGGGATGCTCGTCACCCAGGCGCTCGCGCAGGGTGCGCAGCGCCTCGGCGGGGAATCGCCGCGCGGTCTCCGGGGCATGCGTGCGCAGCCAGCCGTCGAGCACCGCTTCGATGCGCGCACCGATCGGGGCGAACGGCCACAGCGTGTCGTCGAGGTCGAGGGTGATGGCACGGACGGGGAAGCTCACCCGCGCATGGTACGTGAGCCCCGCGGGACCGGCCGGAGCCGCCCGGCAGGCCGCACGCGCGGCGCGGGTGCCCGTCAGCGCGCGACGGCGGCCACCCGGCCCTCGAAGACGTAGGGCCCGACATGGCGCAGGGACATCCACGGGCACAGCCAGATGCGCGCGCCCGCTGCCCGCGCGCGACGGCTGAACGCATAGTCGCCGGACCGGTAGCGCCGTGTGTCCGGGTCGATGTCGCTGGCGAAGTACAGCCGCATGGGCCGTGGACGGCCACTGGTCGGATCCACGTCCAGGTCGGTCTCGAACGCGAGTTCCGGGTGCGCGTCGTCGAGGCGCGCGAACAGCGCCCGGCGGATGAGCATGAAGCCGGTCCCGGCTTCGGCGATCTCGATCGGCCGGCTGCCGTCGGGAACGGCGTCGGCGTCGAGCGGGTTCCAGGCGAACCCGAGCCCGGCCGCCTGCAGGGACGCGGCATCGGCCGCCGTCCGTGCACGGTCCGCCACCCGTGCCCAGTCGATGTGCTTCCTCGGGTGCGCGGCCGCGACCACGTCGTACGGCCCGTCGCCGGCGGCCAGGGCGAGCAGCGCCAGGGCGTCGGCGGCATCGAAGCCGACGTCGGCATCGATGAACAGCAGGTGCTGGCAATCGGAGTCCAGGAACTCGCGCACGATGCGCGAACGCGCCCGCGAGATGGACGAATCCAGGGTCAGGAAACAGGTCCGCAGCACCACGCCCTGCAGCAGGCACAGGCGCGTCAGCGCGCACAGGGCGGCCACGTACAGGGCGCACGCCTGGCCATCGTGCATCGGCGTGCCCACCATCAGCCGGGCGCCGCGCAGGGCGCCGGCCGACGGCAGGGCTGCCTCAGAAGTCACTGCAGCTGTTCTTGCGGTCGGTCGCGACGCAGCTGGTGAGGTTGGGGCGCGAGCGCACGCGCGCCCACTCGCGGCCGAGCGTGTCGCCGGCGCCGTCCAGCCGCGTGCCGTCGAGCGGTCCGGTGGCGGCGCACATCGCCATCTGGCCGACGTTGCTGCTGTAAACGTAGGTTTCCGGCGGCAACCGCACCAGGTCCGGCAGGTCCAGTGGCGGCGTACCCGCCACCTGCAGGGCGGTGAAATTGGCCGGCGCCTGGGCGAACACGTAGTTGCCCGAAGCCAGCCCGCCGCCGAGGATCGGATACACCCCCGGGAACAGGGCGGCCTGCCCGGTGGTGGAGAACACCAGCGTGCCGTCGAAGTCGGCGAGCGTGTCGCCGTTGCGCAGGCCCGCCACGGTGCCGCTGAACCCGCCGAACGGTTGCCCGTAGAACAGGCTGATCGGATCGGCGATGTAGGTCAGCGTGGCCGGCGTGATCGCCAGCGTCCCGGGATTGACCTGCACCGCATAGCCGGCCGCCGAGCCGAAGGCGCCGCCGATCGCGTATGCGCCGACGTCGCTGCCGAGGGTGGCGGTGGTGGTCGGCGTGCCGGCGAGCACGTTGCCGGCCAGGTCGTCGGCGAACACCAGTCCGTCGACGGCGAAGGCGAAGGCCGGATTGTCGAGCCCGTATTCGCGGGTGGCGTCGCCGATCGTCACCGTGAGCGTGGGCTGCTGGCGGTAGATGAAATGGTTGCCGGCGATCCCGGCATCCACGCCGCAGGCGCCGGCGTAGCTGCAGTTGAACAGGTTGGGCAGCGGGCCGCTGCCGGCCAGCCCGCCACGGGTTTCGCCGATCCAGGTGTCGGCCCACACGCGCCAGCGGTTGCCCGCCGTGATCGTCGCGCCCGCCGTGTTCTGCAGCCGCCCCGCCGTCACCAGGTCCGCATCGGTTACTGCGGCGACCGCGGCACCCAGCGTGAGGTCGCCGGCCAGGGTCTGCACGCGCAGGCCTCCGCCCGACGCCAGCCCGGTGCCTGCGAGCGCGGCGCCGGCGCCGGCGCTGCCGGCACCCTGCGCGTCGACCGACCCGATCGTGAGCGCGTCCGAGTCGCGGAAATCGAACCCGCCCGCGGCATCGCCAGCGAGCGTGCCCACGGTGTTGGCGGCGCTCGCCAGCGCCACGTCGCCGCCGGTCGAGCGGGCGAGCAGTGCGCCGGCGGTGATGCCGCCACCCGCGGATTGCGAAATGCTGCCGCCACTGACCAGCGCCAGCGTGGCGGCACCCACGTCCACCGCGGCGTCCAGCACGATGCCGCCGGCGCCGCCGGCGTTGTGCAGCGACAGGTTGCCGCTGCGTGCGAGCGCCTCGGAGACGGTGATCGTCCCGGCGTGGCCGGCATGGCCGATGACCAGGTCCGGCGCCGCGATGTTGGCCAGCGACGCCATCGACACGAAGCCGCCGGCGCCGCCCAGTGCCATCGCCGCCGCGGTGTCGTCGCTGGCCACGCCTGCCGCGTCGACGCTGCCGGCGCGCACGTTGACCATGCCCTGCGCGGCGACGCTGCCCGCGATGCGCAGCGCGTCGCCGCCGGTGTTCCCGGCGCGCAGGACCACGTTGCCGCCGGCCTCGATGCCGGCCGCGTCGCCCAGCGTCCCCGCCGCCTCGATCCGGATCCCGGCGCCCGCACCCGCGGCATAGCCGTCCAGCTGGATGTCGCCACTGCCGGATGCGAGGCGCGTGCCCTGCGACAGCCAGAGTCCCGCCGGGCCGTCCGGATCCGCGACGGCCGTGCCCGCCATGCCACGCCCCGACAGGCGGATGGCACCGCTCCCGGAGGCGATCTCGTAGTTGTGCACCGAGACGCCGCTGCCGCCCACGCCGCCGGCACTCGCGCTGCCGACGCCGGTGATGCCGATGGCGCCGGTGGTCGAGCTGATCAGTCCGGGCTGCGGCGCGGTGCCGGCGTCGATGACGCTGTACCCCGCGAGGCTGACCCCGGTGCCGTCCCCGGTGGCGCGGCCGTCGATGTCGATGGCGCCCGAGGTGCTGGTCAGCGCCGTCGCGACGAGGCTGACCCCGGTGCCGGCGGCACCGTCGGCTGCGGCGAAACGGCCGGCGATCGACAGGCCGCCGGTCGCGGTGTGCAGCGTGCTCCTCGACAGGGCGACGCCGGCGCCGAACGCGCCCGCGGCGGTACCTTCGATGGTCAGCGCACCGCCCGCGCCATCGTCGGCGCGGCCCACCCGCGTGTCCAGGTCGGACTGCAGCTGCACGGCGACGCCCACGCCGGATGCCGCGCTGCCGCGCAGGGCCAGCGCGCCGCCGCCGGTCCACACCTCGGTGCCCAGCAGCTGCACCGAGGTCTGCGCCGACTCGCCGCCGTCGATCAGCACGTCGCCGCCGCCGCTGTCCACGCCCACGTCGCTGAGCGTGACGCCCGTGCTTGCGCTGGCGCGACTGCGCAGGAGCACGTCGCCACCGGCGCTCGCCAGCGTCCCGCCCAGGAGGTAGAGCGAAGACGCCGCATCCAGCGCGATGTCCAGTGCGCCACCGCCACTGCTGACGATGCTCCAGGGCCCGACCGTCTCGTTGGGATACAGGCCGCCGACGATCTGTCCGCCCTGCGCCTGCAGCGAGAGGCCCACGCGCTGGCCGCCGGTGTAGGCGATGGCCACTCCAGGCGCGATGTTGATCTGCGCGAAGTCCTCGTTCGGCGGCACCACCACGCTGACACTGCCGCCGGCGTCCAGCGCCGCGGACAGGGCGGCGTCGTCGACCAGGCTGACGCCCTCGTCGTCCCAGGCGTCGTCGCCGGCGTGGACGATGGCGAGGCTGGCGCCGGATTCGATGGTCCAGCCGCCGGCGCCGCCCGGGCCACCGGCGTCGACCGCGACGCCACGCACGTCGAGCAGCCCGCCCGACGCCGTGCGCACCTGGCCGCCGACACCGCTCGCGGTGGCACGCGCCGCGAGCGTCGTACCCGGCGCCACCGCGAGGACGTTGCGTCCCTGCAGGTCCACGCTGCCGCCGCCGGTCGCACCGCTGGCGCTGATGGCGACGTTGCCGGCGAAGCTCTCGCGGTATTCGTTCGACAACGCCACCGAGCTCTCCTGGCTGCGCACGCGCACCGCGCCGCCACCG
>DATINB010000318.1:0-2993 GCA_035474775.1 Luteimonas sp. | reverse complement strand
TCGACCGGATCAAGGTGCCGGTGTTCCTCGCCCAGGGCAGCATCGATACCCGTGTGCCGATGGAGCAGTTCAACGCCATGCGCAGGGCGTTCCCCGCAGACGCCAAGGTCGAGACCATGGTGGCGCAGGGAGAGGGCCACGGGTTCTACAAGCCATCGAACCGGGCCGAGCTGTACACCCGCCTGGACGCCTTCCTGGCCGAGGCCCTGCGTCCCGGCAGCCCATGACCGCTGGCAGCCCCGGGCTTGCCGTCGCCGCGGGTGGGCGCTGGTCGGCAATCTGGGAGCGGCAGATTTCCGACGGCCGTATTGCCGGCAGTCTCGGCTTGCTCAACCAGGCATGAGCCGGGAGACGGGTCTCCTGCGCCCCTCCATCGGACCATCCATGGCCCGGGCCGGGGCCGTGGGCCATCCATGGCCCACTCTCCGCAGACCCCATCGCCCGTCCCCTGCCCCCGACCCTCCCAACTCCGTCACCACAAGAAACGGCCGACACTCCGCCTGCGACGAGCGCCTCCCTGCGGGGGGATCTGCAGCCAGCGCACAGGGATGCGCGCGCCAGGCGAGTCGGCCATGGATGGCCGACCGAGCCGGGCTGCAGACCCCCCGCAGGGTGGCGCGTCCCACCCGAAGCCACGGCTCGAGCGCGTCCCACCGGCACCCACAAGCACGCGACACACCAGAACGCGCGCGCTACGACCGCAGATGCGCCAATGCGGCCTGCAGCAGCGTCCGCAACAGCGCCTGGAGGCGCGTGGCCTCGGCTTGGCGCCACGCGAAGCTGTCCTCGTCCATGTAGGTGCGCTGGCTGGTCTCCAGCTGCACCGCCTCGATGCCGCCGGCAGCGTCACCGTAATGCCGCGTGATGTAGCCGCCCTTGAAGCGGCCGTTCGCGATCCAGTCGTATTGGTCCTGCCCGGCAAGCACCGCTTCCAATGCCGCCTGCATCGCGGGTGAGCAGCTGGTGCCGCCCGCGGTGCCCAGGTTGAGGTCCGGGAGGCGGCCGTCGAACAGGAACGGCACCTCGCCACGGATCGAATGGCCTTCCCAGAGCAGCACGCGGCCGTGCTCGCCGCGCAGCCGGTCGAGCTCGCCGCGCAGTGCCTGGTGATAGGGCCGCCAGTAGGTCTCCACGCGCGCGCCCACTTCGGCGTCGTCGGGTCCGGCGCCGTCGATGTACACCGGCTCGCCGGAGAACTGCAGCTGCGGGCACAGGCCCGTGGTGTTCTGGCCCGGGTACAGCGACACGTCGTCCTCCGGCCGGTTCAGGTCGACCACGTAGCGCGAATGCAGCGGCACCAGCAGCGACGCACCGAGATCCCTCGCGACGGCGTACAGCCGCGCGATGTGCCAGTCAGTGTCGGGCACGCGCCGCGCCGATTCGCGCAGCCGCGGGACCAGGGCGTCGGGAAGCACGGTGCCGTCGTGCGGCACGCTGACCAGCAGCGGGACGCTGCCGCGATGGAGGGTGTAGGTCTGCATGCGGCGATGCTACACGCGCGCACTGCGCCCGGCCGCCAGGCCGTACTACGGCATCAGTACCACTTCCTCGGCCGATGTCGGATGCAGCGCGATGGTGTCGTGGAGGTCGGCCAGGGTGATGCCGCGCTTCAGCGCCACCGCGAATCCCTGCAGGATCTCGTCGGCGCCTTCGCCGAGCAGGTGCAGGCCGACCACCCGCCGCTCGACGCCCACGCAGACCAGCTTGAACAGGCTGCGCCGGTTGCTGTCGGCCAGCGCGTGCAGCATCGGCCGGAACTGCGCGCGGTGGCAGTGCACGTCGCCCGCCCCATGCAGCGCGCGGGCCGCTGCCTCCGTCAACCCGACCGAAGCCAGCGGCGGGTGCGCGAAGACCACCGTGGGCACGTCGCGGTAGTCGAGCTTCGCATCCGCGCAGCCGCCGAACAGCCGATCCATCAAGCGTCGCGCCGCGGCGATCGCGACCGGCGTCAACCCGATGCGGTCGGTGACATCGCCGACCGCATGCAATCCGGCCACCGACGTGGACTGCCAGTCGTCGACCAGGATCCGGCCGCGGGCATCGGTCGCGACGCCCAGCGCCTCCAGCCCCAGGCCCCCGCTGTTGGCGACGCGGCCGGTGGCGAAGAGCACGGCATCGAAGCGGCCGCCCGGGTCGCCACCGGCCTCGTGCATGCGCACGCCGTGCCCGTCGGTGTCCCGGTCCGCGTCGGCGACCAGCCCGGCCAGCTGGTAGCCCGCGTGGATCGCGATCCCGTCCTGGTGCATGTTGCCCTCCAGGACGGCGGACAGTTCGCCATCGAACCCGTCGAGCAGGCACGGACCTCGGACGAACATCTCCACCCGGCTACCCAGCGCCTGCAGGATGCCGGACAGCTCGACCCCGATGTAGCCGCCTCCCACCACCGCCACGCGCGCCGGCGCCGCGCACAGCTGGAAGAAATCGTCGGACACCAGGCCCAGCGCCGCGCCGGGGATGTCCGGCCGGTGCGGCCGCCCGCCGGTGGCGATGAGCACGTGCCGGCCCTGCAGCCTCGTGCCGTCTGCGGTTTCCACCAGGTGTGGATCGATCAACCGGCCACGCGACGGCAGGCTCACCACGCCGGCTGCATCCAGCCTGCGCCGGTAGCTGGCATGGATCCCCGCGATATACCCCTGCCGGCTCGCCACCAGCCGCGGCCAGTCCGGCGGGCCTGGCTCGACGCCGAACCCGAAGCCGCGTGCCAGTTCCATGCGCTGTGCCAGGTACGCCGCCAGCCACATCGCCTTCTTGGGCACGCATCCGACATTGACGCACGTACCGCCGAGTTCCCCGGACTCGAGCAGCGCGACCCGCGCGCCGTGTTCGGCAGCGCGGAACGCGGCCGCCAGCCCGCCCGAGCCCCCGCCGATGACCACCAGGTCGAAGGACAATGCGGCGCCGTTCATGCGAAGCGCCGCGGCGAATAGGGCATCGGGTCGATGGCCGGGCGACGGCCGCACACCAGGTCGGCGATGAGTTCACCGGTGCCGATG
>DATINB010000317.1:0-5539 GCA_035474775.1 Luteimonas sp. | reverse complement strand
CGACGGATCGACTCGGTGTAGCTGCGCTGCCGCGGGTCCAGATCGGTGCCGAGCAGCAGCTCGCTCATGCCAAGCACGCCGGTCATCGGCGTGCGCACCTCGTGGCCCAGGGTCGCCAGGAAGCGCGTCTTGGCGAGCGAGGCCTGTTCGGCGAGGGCGCGCTTCTGCACGCTGAGATGCCAGGCATGGCGACGCTTCAGCCGCCGCCGGTACGCGTATGCCAGCGATGCCAGCAGCGCAGCGCCGAGCAGCGCCGCGCCTGCATGCGCCCAGCCGGTCAGCCACCACGGCGGCGCGACGCGGAACCGCAACCGCTGCGACGGCGTCCAGTCGTCGTCGGCGGTGCGCGCCTGCACGTCCAGCACGTAGGCGCCGGGTGCCAGCCGCGCGAAGATACGCTCCCCGGAGGCGCCCACGTCTACCCAGCCCGGGTCGTAGCCGCCCAGGCGGAAGCGATAGCGGTGTGCGTGCGCATCGGTGAACGAGAGCAGCCGCGCGACCACGCGCAGGTCGCGGTCGTCGTGGCGGACCTCGAGCGCGCCGTCGCGGGGCAGCTCCATGCGGGTTTCGCCGCGGCGCAGGTCGAACGACTCGATCGCGAGCGTGGGTGTGCGCTCGCTCCACTGGACGTGGCGCGGATGGAACAGGAGGAGCCCGTCGGCCGTGCCCGCCGCGATGTAGCCCAGCGGCGACACCCGGAACGGGTACTCGCTGAATTCCTGGCTCGGCAGACCATCGCGCACGCCGTAGATGCGCAGGCGGTCGCGTTCGGGGTCGTAGCGCACCAGCCCGCGCACGCTGGTCATCCACACCACGTCGTTGCCGTCGACGACGAGCCCCGAGGGCGCGGCATCCGGAAGGCCGTCGTCGGCATCCACCGTGGCCGTGCGACGCAGGGCGGCACCGTCCCAGGCGTACCGCGTGAGCCTGCCGGCGCCGCCCAGCCAGACCGTGCCGTCCCGGCCCATGGCGAAGGTGTACACCGCGTAGCCCGGGGCACCGGGCACCGACTCGAAGCGGCGGCTGCCGTCGTTCCAGCCCAGCAGGCCACCACTGCCGGCCAGCCACAGGCCGCCGTCCGCCGCCGGCGCGAGCTGCTCGACCTGGAATCCATCCGGAATGCCGCGACCATCGCCGCGCTCCAGGGTGTCCAGCACGGCACCGCCGGCCGCGCGCCGCTGGACGCCGTGCGGGCCGGCCAGCCAGAACCCGCCGTCATCCGTCGCCACGAACTGGGACAGCATCCCGTCCGGCGGTGCGTCCGCCCGATCCCCGGCCATCCAGCGCCGCACGGCACCGGAGCGCGGGTCGAAACGGACCAGCTGGCCGAAACAGCCCATCCACACCAGCCCGTCGGCGGATTCGTGCACGCCGGCACTGACGTAGCTGCCGCAGACCTCGGTCAGGCGGTGCTCGATGGCGCCGTTCTCGGGGTCCATCCAGTCCAGCGTGCCGCCGTTGCCGACCAGCCACAGACCGCGGCCACCATCGGCCGCCGCCGGGGCCACGCCGTGCACGTAGGCGTTCGCGGGCGATGCCGGATCGTCGACCCGGCGCTGCAGCACGGTGAAGTTGCGCCAGTTGGCCGGCAGGTGCCACAGCCCGGCATCGGAACTGCCGAACCACAGGCCGCCTTCGCGATCCTCGTAGGCCGACGACCACGAGGGCCGCACCACGCCGCGGCTGGTGTTGCTGTACAGCGGAACATCGTGGACGCGCCCGCCGCGCGACCAGGCCAGGCCGTTGCGCGTGTCCAGCCAACGCGCGCCGCGCGCATCCTGGACCAGCATGTGCAGCGCCGGCTGGCCCTGCACCGGGTCGCTCCACGGCATCGGCTGGATCCGGCCATCGACGCGGCGCACCGCGCCCGCGCCCTGCATGCCGATCCACAGGTCGCCGCCGCGGTCGAGCACCAGCCCGTCGACCAGCGGCGAAGGCAGCGACTCCCGCGGCAGCCGCTCGAAATCGCGGCCGGTCCAGCGCGCCACCCCGCCCTTGGTCCCCACCCAGAGTGACCCGCGCGGATCCGCGACCAGCTGCACCACGCTCGGCGATGGCAGCGAGCGCGGGTCGCCCTCCACCGGCATGTAGCGCTGCAGGCGCCCGGCGGGCGACAGCCGGTGCAGGCCGCCATCGGCCGTCCCGAACCAGACGTCGCCATCCGGCGTGCTGGCGATCGACCAGACATCGTCGCTGCCCATCTGCGGATGGCGCGCCCGGTCGTGGTACACGAACCTGCGCCGCTGCACGTCCAGCATCGCCAGCCCCGCGCCCTGCGTGCCCACCCAGACGCGATCCTGCGCATCCACGTGCACCGACCAGACGAAGTTGCGACGCAGGCCGTCCTCGATGCGCCAGATCCGGAACCCGACCCCGTCGTAGCGGGCCAGGCCGTCGCGGGTGGCGATCCACAGGTAGCCCTGGCGGTCCTCTGCCAACGCATTGATGCGATTGGACGGCAATCCGTCGAACACGCTGATCTGGCGCGGCTGCGGCACCTGTGGCGCAGCGGCCGAGGCGATGCCGGCCGCGCACAGCAGCCACAGGCAGATCGCGGTCGCCCAGCCTCGCATGCGCATCCCCGTGTCGTCCGTCACTGCCCCATGCGCAGACGGACCCCCGCCGCATCCTCGCAACGGTGGCCGTGCGGCGCAAGCGCGGCGCCGGGACGCGGCGTGCGCCTAGAATCGGCCGTCCCGCCCGCTGGAACCCGCATGCCGACCCGACTCCACCGCGACGCCCTGGTGGCGCTCGTCCTCTGTGCCGGCGGGCTGTCGGCTCCGCGCGCGCAGGCAGACGGCAACTGGTACGCGCTCGACCCGGTGCACACGCGCGTCGCCTTCTCCATCCGCCACGCCGGGTTGTCCGATGCCATCGGCACGGTGTCCGGCAGCACCGGCACGGTGTACTTCGATCCCGACGACTGGACGCGCACGCGGATCGACGTCAGCGTGCCGATCACCCGCCTCGACCTGGGCGACAGCGCCTGGACCGACGCCACGCTGGCCGCCAACCTGCTCGATGGTGCCCGGCACCCGCTCGCGCGCTTCGTGTCGGAGCGGGTCGAACCCTTGTCCGACCGTCGTGCGCGGGTGCATGGCACGCTCACCCTGCGCGGCGTGAGCCGCCCGCTGGTGCTCGATGCCGTGCTCAATGCCGACAAGCGCCACCCGCTGCCGCCGTTCCGCCGCACGCTGGGTGTGTCCGCGGCCGCCACGCTGAGCCGCGCCGACTTCGGCATCGACGCATGGCCGTCGGTGATCGGCGACGCGGTCGCGCTGCGGCTGGAAGTCGAAGCCACGCGCAGCCGCGCTGCGCCGCAACCCTCCGCGGGTGACACCAAGGCCGTTCCGGACGCCGGCGCCGGACCGGCCACGCCCGCCGCCCCGGACGCCGGCGACGAACCGGCCACGCCCGCCGCCTCCGCCGCCCGCCCCGTGGAGTCCACCCCATGACGCTGAAGAACACCCCCGATCGCTGGGGCGCCGTCAGCCAGGCCTTCCACTGGGTGATCGTGGCGCTGATCGCGACCATCGCCGTGCTCGGCCTGACGATGGACGAGCTTCCGCGCACGCCGAAATACTTCTGGGTGTACACCGCGCACAAGTCGCTGGGGCTGGCCGTGCTGGCGCTCGCGGTCCTGCGGCTCGGCTGGCGGCTGTACGCCGGTGCCACCCCGCCGGTCCCGGGCACGCCACGCTGGCAGGAGCGCATCGCCGGGTTGACGCACTGGGCGCTGTACGGGTTGATCTTCGCCATGCCGCTCTCGGGTTGGCTGTACGACTCGTCGAGCGGGCTGCGGCCACTGCGCTGGTTCGGGCTGGCCGAGGTGCCCAAGCTGGTGCGACCCAACGAGGGCGTCGCCGATCTGTCGCACGATCTGCACGAAACACTGTTCTGGGTGCTGCTGGGCCTGGTGCTGCTGCATGCGGCCGCGGCGCTCTACCATCACCTGGTGCTGCGTGACGCCACCCTCCTGCGCATGCTGCCCGGCCGTCGCCGCCCTCCACCACCGCCTGGATCCGAGCCATGACCACACCGTTCGCCACGCCCGCCGCCGTCGCAGCCGCCCTGGTCGCCCTGATCGCCGGCCCGGCGCTCGCGGCGGACTACGTCCAGGCACCGGGATCCTCGCTGGCGTTCGCCTCCCGTTATGACGGCGAGACCTTCACCGGCACGTTTCCGGGCTTCGTCACCCGACTGGCCTTCGATCCGGCGGAACCGGCCAAGGCAGCCCTGGACGTGACGATCCCGCTGGCCGGGGCACGCACCGGCAACGGCGATCGCGACCAGACCCTGCAGGGGGCGGAGTTCTTCAACGCGGCCCGCTTCACCGAGGCGCGCTACAGCGCGCGCGGGTTCCGCCACCTCGGCGGCAGCCAGTACGCCGCCGACGGCACGCTGTCGCTGCGCGGCGTCAGCAAGCCGGTCACGCTGATCTTCACCTGGACGGCGGGCACGCGCCCGGTGCTGGCGGGAAAGGCGACCGTGAAGCGGCTCGACTTCGGCGTGGGTAGCGGTGACTGGGCGGACACCGGCACCATCCCGGCCGACGTGGCGATCAGCACGCGGGTCGTGTTCAAGGCGAAGTGACGCCGCCGTCCCGCGCCATCCGCATGGCCCTGACCTCGGCGGCGGCGAAGGGCCAGTCGAGTTCCCTGCCGCCGATGCGCAACACCGGCACACGGTGGCCGTACGTCGCCTCCAGGCCGGCGTCGCCGTCGATGAACACGCTCACCAAGTCCGTCACCCGCTCCGCCGCGAGCACCTCCAGGGCGAGGTCGCAGAGGTGGCAGTCGTCGCGCTGGTAGAGGGTGGGCGACATGCGGCAGGACACGGCATCGGCGGCGGGTCAGCCTCGAGCGCCTAGAATAGCCGGCCGTCGCCAACCGGATTCCCGGCTGCATGGCCGTCAGCACCTTCGACCTCTACAAGATCGGCATTGGCCCCAGCTCCTCGCACACCGTCGGGCCGATGCGTGCCGCGGCGCGCTTCGTGGAGCGCTGGCTGGACGAGCCGGGGCGCCTGCACGATGTCGTGCGCGTGCGCGCGGAAGTGTTCGGCTCGCTGGCCCTGACCGGGCGCGGCCATGGCACCGACAAGGCCGTGCTGATGGGCCTGGAGGGCCACTGGCCGAACCGCATCGATCCGGACATCATCCCGGCGGCGCTGGAGCGCATCCGCGGCGAGCGCCAAGTGCAGCTGGGGGGCCGCCACGCGATCGCCTTCGACGAAAAGCTCGACCTGGTGATGAACAAGCGCCAGAAGCTGCCGTACCACACCAACGGCATGCGCTTCAGCGCCTACGACGCCACCGGCGCCGAGATCGCCACCCGCGACTACTACTCGGTGGGTGGCGGCTTCGTGGTCAACCAGGACGAGGCCGCCGAAGACCGCATCGTCGCCGACACCACGCCGCTGCCCTACCCGTTCCACAGCGGCGCGGAACTGCTGGCGCAGGCGGAGCGCAGCGGACTGTCGATCGCGCGGTTGATGTTCGAGAACGAAAAGGCCTGGCGCAGCGCCGATGAAATCGTCG
>DATINB010000316.1:0-5908 GCA_035474775.1 Luteimonas sp. | reverse complement strand
CGCCGCTGGGCGCAGCGCGCTCCACTGCGAACGGATGTTCGATGCGCGCAGTGGCCGCATGCTGGGCGAGCACACGCTGGTGGTGGCCGACGGCCGCATCGAACGCGTCATTCCCGGCCGCGCCAAGCTGGCCGGCGACGTGGCCTCGATCGACCTGGCAGGCCGTACCTGCCTGCCCGGCTGGACCGACCTGCACGTCCACCTGGGTTCGCAATCCAGCCCGCAGAGCTATTCCGAAGGCTTCCGCCTCGACGACGTGGACTACGCGTTCCGCGCCGTGGGCTATGCCGACAGGACCCTGCGCGCGGGATTCACCACCGTGCGCGATCTCGGTGGCGAAGTCGCCCCGCACCTGCGCGACGCCATCAACCAGGGCCTGGTGCAGGGACCGCGCATCTTCGCCGCCGGCAAGTCCATCGCCACCACCGGCGGCCACGCCGATCCGAGCAACGGCTACAACGCCATGCTGTCGCACCTGATGGGCCCGCCCGGCCCAACCGAAGGCGTGATCAACTCCGTCGACGACGCGCGCCAGGCCGTGCGCCAGCGCTACAAGGAAGGCAGCGACGTCATCAAGATCACCGCGACCGGCGGCGTGCTCAGCTACGCGAAGTCCGGCGATGCGCCGCAGTTCACCGTCGACGAGATCAAGGCCGTGGTCGACACCGCGAAGGACTACGGCTACACCGTGGCCGCGCACGCGCACGGCGCGGAAGGCATGAAGCGCGCGGTACTGGCCGGGGTCACCAGCATCGAGCACGGCACGTTGATGGACGACGAGGTGATGCGGCTGATGAAGCAGCGCGGCACCTGGTACGTGCCGACGATCTACGCCGGCCGCTTCGTGTCCGACAAGGCGAAGGAACCCGGTTACTTCCCGGAGGTGGTGCGGCCGAAGGCGGTGCGCATCGGCTCGCAGCTGCAGGCCACGGCGGGCCGCGCGTATCGCGCGGGCGTGCCGATCGCCTTCGGCACCGACCAGGGCGTGGGCCCGCACGGCGACAACGCACGCGAGTTCATCTACATGGTCGAAGCCGGCATCCCGGCCGCGTATGCGTTGCAGTCGGCCACGCTGCACGCGGCCACCGTGCTCGGCGTCGACGACCAGGGCGTGCTGGAAGCCGGCAAGCGTGCCGACATCATCGCGTTGCCGGGCGACCCGGTCGCGGACATCAATGCCGTGATGGGCGTGGACTTCGTGATGAAGGAAGGCATGGTGGTGCGCACGCCGGGTGATGCGGGGACGGCACCGTCCGTGACGAAGGCGGCAGGCCCATGAACACGTGCGTTCCGATTCGCCCGTTCTCTGCCTGGCTGTTTTCGGCCTGCCTGCTCTCGACCTGCCTGCTCTCCGTGAGCGCGCCCGCGCGATCGGGCAATCAGGCTGCTTCGCCATCGACGCCCACCGGCGCAAGGGCGCAAGACGTGGGATCGGACGGCATGGCACGGCCGGCCACGGCTCTGCCGCTCCTGCCCCAGCTCGGCGCCTACCAGACCGACGACGGCTGGCGGCAGCCGGTCGTCCCGTTCGCGATCGCCGACAACAGCTGGTACGTCGGCACCGCCACCATCAGCGCGGTGCTGGTGAAGACGCCCGCCGGCGCCGTGCTGGTGGACGCCGGCCTGCCGCAGGCGGCCGACATGCTGCTGGCCAACCTGCGCACGCTGGGCGTCGAGCCACAGGACCTTCGCTGGATCCTGCACAGCCACGCCCACATCGACCATGCCGGGCCGATGTCGGCACTGAAGCGCGCCACCGGCGCGCGCGTGGTGGCCAACGCGGAGTCCGCGGTGCTGCTGGCGCGTGGCGGCAGCGATGACCTGCACTTCGGCCCGGGCATGGAGTTCGCGCCGGTGGTCGTCGACCGCATCGTCATGGATGGCGAAGTGGTCGAATTCGGCGGCATTCGCTTCACCGCGCATTTCACCCCCGGCCACACCCCGGGCAGCACCAGCTGGACCTGGACCGATTCACGCGAGGGCAAGCCGCTGCGCATCGCCTACGTCGACAGCCTCAGCGCACCGGGTTACCGGCTCATCGACAATCCGCGCTACCCGCGCATCGTCGACGACTATCGGCGCACCTTCGCCACCGTGCGCGCGCTGCCGTGCGATGTGCTGCTCACCCCGCACGCGGATGCCAGCGGCTGGACGCCGGCCGCCACCACGGCGCCGCATCCGTCGCCCATGGCCTGCGCGGCGTACGCCGACGGCGCCCAGCGCAGGCTGGATGCCGAGATTGCGAAGCAGCGCGGCGCCGCGCGCTGATCGGCAGGCATGAGGGCGGGCGGACCACCACGGACGCCAGGGACGCGCGATCGGGATCGGGCTGGTGCCGTGCCGTCGCGCGCTCCCACGCGGATCCCATCCCGTCCCACCCCACGACGCGGCGGCGATCCTGACCAGCCTTCGGATCAGGAAGCGGTCAGGGTGCGGCGACAGCCTGCGGGGTGAACAGCAGGTCCTGGTAGTCGTAACTGAAGTCGGCGAGCGGGGAGACCGCCTTCATGGTGATGCGCGCCACCTTGCCCTCGGCGTCGAGGTTGAAGGTGACGTAGGCGGGCTCGATGGCGGCGTCGTCCCAGCGTGCAATGAAGGTGTCGTACGCGTGGTGTTCCAGCGCGCCCGCCATGCCCGGCGACTGACTGAAGTCGATGCGTAGCCCGGACCTGCCAGGGGTGATGGCGATCGGGCCATACCAGGCATCGATGTAGCTGCCGGCATACCCCGCCAGCGGCAACGCGGGCTGCGTGCGCCGGCGTGCGCCCGCAGGCACCGCACCGGTTGCACCGGCTGCAGCGCTTGCACCGGTTGCCGCCGCTGCGTCGAGCGCCGCGACGCCATCGGCCAGCCGGGTGGCGTTCCACTCCCCGAATGCCGCCACCCAGTCGCGCTTCGGAAAGCCGAGGTAATGGTCGAGCAGCTCGTTCATCACCCCGCGCATCACCGGGTAGTCCTCCGAGCTCATCTGCAGCGCGAAACCGACCTTGCGCTCGGGCACCAGGACGACCATGGTCAGCACGCCGAACACCGCGCCGCCGTGCTGGATGGTCTTGACGCCGCGGTAGTCCTGCACGTTCCAGCCCAGTGCGTAGCTGGCGAACTGCGGCGTCATGTCGGCGATCGGCGCCGGATAGATGCGCACCGGCATCAGCACCTGTGGCGTCCACATCTCGCCACCGCCGGGCAGCGCGCCCTGCGCCAGCTGCACCTGCAGCCAGCGCGCCAAGTCGTTGGCACTTGACGACAGGCCGCCCGCCGGCGCAGCCACCTGGCCCAGGCCCTCGCGCTCCGGCAGCACCACCTGCGTACCCAGACCGCGCAGACGGCCGTCGAGGCGCGCATGCGGGTGCGCGCGGTTCGGGTTGGCGAAGCGGTCGGCCTCGTCGGTCACCGAGTCGTCCATGCCCGCGGCGCGGAACACGCGATCGCGCACGAACGACTCCCAGCTCAGCCCGCTGACCTTCGCGGTCAGCTCGCCGGCGACCACGTAAAGGATGTTGTCGTAGGCATAGCCGCTGCGGAAGCTGGTGGCCGGCGCGATGTGGCGCAGCGCGCGCACCACGTCGGCGCGGCTGCGCGTGGTGCGCGGCACGTAGAGCAGGTCGCCGGCGCCCAGGCCCAGCCCGCTCCGATGCGTGAGCAGGTCGCGCACGGTCATCTCGCGGGTCACCCACGGGTCGTGCATGCGGAACTCGGGCAGGTGGTCGATGACCTTGTCGTCCCAGCGCAGCTTGCCGTCGTCCACCAGGATGGCGAGTGCGGTGGCGGTGACCGCCTTGCCGGTGGAGCCGGTCGGGAAAATGGTGTCGGCGTCTACCCTGTCCGCGGAGCCCAGCCTGCGCACGCCATAGCCCCTGGCGTGCACCACCTGGCCGTCCTCGACAATCGACACCGCGAAGCCTGGCGTGTCGTAGGCCTGCATGGCGGCCACCACGCGGGCGTCCAGGTCGGCAGGCGGCGTGGCGACCGTCGCCGCGGACGCCAGCATCAGCACGAGGACGGCAAGCGGCCGCAGGCGATGGGTCAGGACAGGCATCGGCGATCCTCGATCAGTCGGCAGGCGGGTCGGTGGCGGCCAGGCGCTGCGGCTGGCGCCACACGAGCCACACGCCCCAGGTCATCAGCGGCAGCACGTAGATCGCCAGGAACACCCAGGTCAGGGTGCCGTAGCCGCGTGAGATGAGTTCGACCAGGCCGATGGCGGTGGCGGCATACACCGCGACCAGCATCACGCCCACCGCGATCGCCGGGCGCAGCACGCGCGGCATCGGCGCCTGGCGCTCGGCGTAGGCCTTGGCCACGCGTTCGTTGATGGCATGCAGCAGCGCCACCCCGGTGTCCACCAGGGTCAGCAGCACCGCGAGCTGGAACACCCATTCGAACCACGGCGCCTCGAGCCGGGCCAGCAGGAACGCCGACGGCAGCGCCACGCTGCCGATCTCCTGGTAGTCACCCATCATCGCGATGTAGAACACCACGCCCGGCAGCATGCCCAGCGGGCCGGCCAGCGCGCCGGCCACCAGTGCCTCGCGGCGGCGCGCGAGATGGCGCACGCAGAACAGCACCGCCGGGATGGTGGCCACGTTGTAGCCGGCATAGGTGAGCCCGGCCATGAACCACTCGCCGTCCACCGGCTCGGCCGCGAAGTTGGCGGCGATGCGGTCGCCGAACGCCACCACGCTCCACACCACGAACACGGCGTAGACCAGGTACAGGTAGCCGACGGACAGCGTCAGGAACCGCTCGATCGCGGCGCTGCTGCACACCAGCATGGCGCCGGTGGCGGCGATCATGCCCAGCGAGCCCACCAGCCTGGGCAGCCCGAACAGGCTGTGCACGATCTCCCCCGCCGCGGCGCCCATCACCGCCAGGATGATCACCATCAGCAGCACGTAGCCGATCTCGAACAGGAACCAGCCGCGGCCCAACAGCAGCTTGAAGAACGAGCGGTAGTCGTAGGCCCGCGCCATGCGCGCCAGCTCGAAGCTCACCATCAGCACCGCGCTCCACACCAGCATGCTCACCGCCATGCCCAGCAACCCGCCCCAGGGCCCCGCCGGCAGGAAGAACTCCACCAGCTCGCGGCCGGTGGCATAACCGCCGGCGATCACCGCCGCCTGGAACACGAAGCCCGGCAGCAGGTAGCGCTGGAACCAGGTGGCGGCGGGCGTCACGCCAGGCATGCCGCCACCAGCGCCTCGAACGCCGGCCCGCCGCGGATCGGATCGGCGACCGGCATGCCGAGCCGCGCGCCCTCGTCCGCCAGCAGGCGGGCGGCGGCCTGCGCGTCGAGCCTGGCGGTGTTGAGGCTGATCCCCGCGCAGCGGATCCCGGGATTGGTGCGCCGGCCGAGCAGCAGGGCGAGCTCGATGGTCTCCTCGATGCCGGGCACGGCGAAACCCGGGTGTCCGAGCACGCGGTCGCGGCCGGGCTCGTGGCAGACCACGATGACGTCGGGCTGGCTGCCATGCAGCAGCGCCAGCGACACTGCCGCGTAGGCCGGGTGCGACAGCGAACCCTGGCCTTCGATCACGTCCCAGTGCGCCGGTGCGGCGTCGGGCGACAGCCGTTCCGCGGCACCCGCCGCGAAGTCCACCACCACCGCATCCAGCGGCATGCCTTCCCCGGCGATCAGGATGCCGGTCTGCCCGGTGGCGCGGAAATCGACGTCGACATCGCGGGCGCGGAACGCCCGTGCCAGTGCCAGTGCGGTGTATTTCTTGCCCAGCGCGCAATCGGTGCCGACCGTGAGCAGGCGCCGCCCGCTGCGCCGGCGGCCGCTGGCGATCGGGATGTCGGCCGGCGGCTGGCGCACGTCGATCAGGCGCCGGCCCAGGCGCTGCGCGGCATCACGCAGCGGCTCGATGTCGGAGAGCCGCGCATGCATGCCGGCGATCAGGTCCAG
>DATINB010000315.1:0-9955 GCA_035474775.1 Luteimonas sp. | reverse complement strand
CCCTGAACTGCTCGGGCTTGACGCTGGCCTTGACCACCGCGTCGATCTCGGCGTCGCTCGGCCACAAGTCCTTGAGCGTCACCGGCTGGCCGGCGGCGTCGATGCCCAGCACGTCCTTCTCGATGTCGAAGCGCACCGTGCCGGCGATCGCATAGGCCACCACCAGCGGCGGCGAGGCCAGGAACGCCTGCTTCGCGTACGGATGGATGCGGCCGTCGAAGTTGCGGTTGCCGGACAGCACCGCCGTGGCGTACAGGTCGCGGTCGATGATCTCCTGCTGGATCGCCGGGTCCAGTGCACCGCTCATGCCGTTGCAGGTGGTGCAGGCGAAGCCGACGATGCCGAAGCCCAGCTGCTCCAGTTCCGACAGCAGCCCGGCCTGTTCCAGGTAGAGCTGCACGGCCTTCGAGCCCGGCGCCAGCGACGACTTCACCCACGGCTTGCGCGTCAGCCCGGCGCGATTGGCGTTGCGCGCGAGCAGTGCGGCGGCGATGACATTGCGCGGGTTGCTGGTGTTGGTGCAGCTGGTGATCGCGGCGATGATCACCGCACCATCGGGCATCGTGCCGTCGGCGGGCAGCGCCCACGGGCCTGCGATGCCGTTGGCGGCGAGGTCGCTGGTCGCCACGCGCCGGTGCGGATTGGACGGGCCCGCCATGTTGCGCACCACGCCTGACAGGTCGAAGCGCAGCACGCGCTCGTACTCGGCGCTGTCCAGGGCATCGCCCCACAGGCCGGCCGCGCGTGCGTAGGTTTCCACCAGCCGGATCTGCGGCTCCTCGCGACCGGTCAGGCGCAGGTAGTCGATGGTCTGCTGGTCGATGTGGAACATGGCCGCCGTGGCACCGAACTCGGGGGTCATGTTGGAGATGGTGGCGCGGTCGCCGATGGTCAGCGCATCGGCCCCCGGGCCATGGAACTCCAGGAATGCGCCGACCACCTTCTGTGCGCGCAGGAATTCGGTGAGCGCCAGCACCACGTCGGTGGCGGTGATGCCCGGTGACGGCCTGCCGGTGAGTTCGACGCCGATGATGTCGGGCAGGCGCATCCACGAGGCGCGGCCGAGCATCACGCTCTCGGCCTCCAACCCGCCCACGCCGATCGCGATCACGCCGAGCGCGTCCACGTGCGGCGTGTGGCTGTCGGTGCCGACGCAGGTGTCCGGGAACGCGACACCGTCCTGCGTGTAGACCACCGGCGACATCTTCTCCAGGTTGATCTGGTGCATGATCCCGTTGCCCGGTGGGATCACGTCGACGTTGCGGAACGCGCGCTTGGTCCAGTCGATGAAGTGGAAACGATCCGCGTTGCGACGATCCTCGATGGCGCGGTTGCTGGCGAAGGCATCCGGGTCGAAGCCGCCGCATTCCACCGCCAGCGAATGGTCCACGATCAGTTGCACCGGCACCACCGGATTGACCTTGGCCGGGTCGCCGCCCTGCTCGGCGATGGCATCGCGCAGGCCGGCGAGATCGACCAGCGCGGTCTGGCCGAGGATGTCGTGGCAGACCACGCGCGCGGGGAACCAGGGGAAATCGAGGTCGTTGCGACGCTCGATCAACTGCGTCAGCGACGCCGTCAGCATGGCCGGGTCGCACCGGCGAACCAGGTTCTCAGCGAACACGCGCGCGCTGTACGGCAGCGCGGCATAGGCACCGGGGCGGATGGCGTCCACCGCCTCGCGCGCATCGAACCAGTCGAGCGCGGTCCCCGGCAGCGGCTTCCGGTACTGGCTGTTCATCGCGGGAAGCGCACTCACCGGCGTTCGGCGATCGGGACGAAGGCCTGGTCCTCGGGACCGGTGTAGGTGGCACTGGGACGGATGATCTTGCCGTCGATGCGCTGTTCGATGACGTGCGCGCTCCAGCCGGCGGTCCGCGCGATCACGAACAGCGGGGTGAACATCGCCGTCGGCACGCCCATCATGTGGTAGCTCACGGCACTGAACCAGTCCAGGTTGGGGAACATCGTCTTGATGTCCCACATCACGGTCTCGAGGCGCTCGGCGATGTCGTACATCTTGCGGCTGCCGACCTCGTCGGACAGTTCGCGCGAGACGTCCTTGATCACCTGGTTGCGCGGGTCGCCGACCGTGTACACGGGGTGCCCGAAACCGATGATGACTTCCTTGCGCTCCACGCGGGCGCGGATGTCGGCCTCGGCCTCGTCGGGCGTGTCGTAGCGCTTCTGCACCTCGAAGGCGACCTCGTTGGCGCCGCCATGCTTGGGTCCGCGCAGGGCGCCGATGCCGCCGGTGATCGCGCTGTGCATGTCGCTGCCGGTGCCGGCGATCACCCGGCAGGCGAAGGTGGAGGCGTTGAACTCGTGCTCGGCATACAGGATCAGGCTGGTATGCATGGCCTTGACCCACGACTCGCGCGGCGGGTGCCCGTGCAGCAGGTGCAGGAAATGCCCGCCGATCGAGTCGTCGTCGGTCTCCACGTCGATGGCGCGGCCATTGTGGCTCCAGTGGTACCAGTACAGCAGCATCGAGCCCAGCGAGGCCATCAGCTTGTCGGCGATGTCGCGCGCGCCCGGATGGTTGTGGTCGTCCTTCTCCGGCTGCACGCAGCCGAGGATGGACACGCCGGTGCGCATCACGTCCATCGGGTGCGCCGAGGGCGGCAGCTCTTCCAGCGCGGCCTTGACCGCGGCCGGGATGCCGCGCAGCGATCGCAGCTTGGCCTTGTAGCCGCGCAGCTCCGCTTCCGTGGGCAGCTTGCCGTGCACCAGCAGGTAGGCGATCTCCTCGAACTCGCTGCTGCGTGCCAGGTCGAGGATGTCGTAGCCGCGGTAGTGCAGGTCGTTGCCGCTGCGGCCGACCGTGCACAGCGCGGTGTTGCCGGCGGTGGTGCCGCTCAGGGCGACGGACTTCTTGGGCTTGAAGCCGGGGGCGGTGCTCGCGGGGGTGTCGCTCATGGGAATTACCTTGGTCGGTGTGGCTGGGGGCCCGGCCGGCGCCGGGGCGGACATGCCGTCCTACAACTACTTCTTCGCGGCGAACAGGGCGTCGAGCCGCTGCTCGAAGGCGTGGTAGCCGATGCGCTCGTACAGTTCCTCGCGGGTCTGCATGCCGTCGACCACGGCCTTCTGGTGCCCGTCACGGCGCACCGCGGTGTACACCGCTTCGGCGGCCCTGTTGGCGGCGCGGAACGCCGACAGTGGAAACAGCTGGATGGCCACGCCTGCGGAGGCCAGCTCGTCGCGCGTGAACAGCGGGGTCTGGCCGAACTCGGTGATGTTGGCCAGCACCGGCACCTTCACCGCGTCGACGAAGCGCCGGTAGGTGTCGAGGTCGTACGCGGCCTCGGCGAAGATGCCGTCGGCGCCGGCCTCGACGCAGGCCACCGCGCGCGCGATCGCCGCGTCCACGCCGTCGACCTGGATGGCATCGGTGCGCGCGATGAGGAAGAAGTCCGGATCGGTCTTCGCATCCACCGCCGCCTTGACCCGGTCGACCATCTCCGCCTGCGACACGATCTCCTTGCCCGGCCGGTGCCCGCAACGCTTGGCGCCCACCTGGTCCTCGATGTGGCAGGCGGCCGCGCCGGCCTTGATCAGCGACTTCACCGTGCGCTCGATGTTGAACGCGCTCGCTCCGAAGCCGGTGTCGATGTCGACCAGCAGCGGCAGTTCGCAGACGTCGGTGATGCGGCGCACGTCGATGAGCACGTCTTCCAGCGTGTTGATGCCGAGGTCCGGCAGGCCCAGGGAACCGGCTGCCACGCCACCCCCGGACAGGTAGATCGCCTGGAAGCCGGCGCGCTGCGCCAGCAGGGCATGGTTGGCGTTGATCGCACCGATGACCTGCAGCGGTGATTCGGCGGCGAGCGCTACGCGGAAGCGTGCCGCGGGGGTCATGCGGGTCATGGCGGGGTTCCTGGGTCGGCGGATCGGCAGGCACGCAATTTCGCACCATCCCACTCATTGATCAATCTTGATACATTCAATCAATGTGTACGACGGGAGCGCGCCGCGATGTCCGACCCGGAACCTGACCATCGCGTCGCCGCCGCGGAGCTCATGACCGCCGAGGAGGCCTGTGCCCGCCTCGGCATCAGCCCGTCCACGCTGTATGCCTACGTGAGTCGCGGGCTGCTCGCTTCGCGTCCCGGGCGCGACCACCGCAGCCGGGTGTACGCACGCCAGGACGTGGACCGCCTGGTGGAGCGCAAGCGCGCCGGCCGCGGCGCGGCACGCGGCGCCGCGCAGAGCCTCGACCGCGGACTGCCGGTCATGGAGACGCGGATTTCGCTGATCCGTCCGGACGCGCCCTACTACCGCGGCCGGTCGGCGGTGGCCATGGCGCGCGAGGGCGCCACGCTCGAGGACGCGGCGCGCCTGCTGTGGGACTGCGGGTCGCAGGATCCGTTCGCGGAGCCGCCGGACCCGGCCTGGTCGCCCCGGGTGGCGGGCATCGCCGGCGATGCGCGGCTGCCGCCGATCGAACGTGCGATGGCGGCGATCCCCCTGCTCGCCCTCGATGTCCGCCACTCGTTCACCTCGTCGCCGGCCGTGCGCCGTGGCATCGCCGCGCGGCTGCTGCGACAGAATGCCGCGCTGCTGGTGGCGCGCCCGCCGGGCCCGCAACCCGTGCACGCCCTGCTGGCCGGCTCATGGATCCCGGGCGACCCGGTGTTCGCCGACCTGGTGCGCACGGCGCTGGTGCTGTGCGCGGACCATGAGCTCAACGTGTCGGCCTTCGCGGCGCGCGTGATCGCCTCCACCGGCGCCCATCTGCATGCCACCGTCTGCGGTGGCCTCGCCGCGCTCTCTGGCCCGCGCCATGGCGGAGCCACGGCACGCGCGCATGCGCTGTTCGCGGATGCACGGGAGGCCGCGACACCCGCGGCCCATGTCAACGCACGCTGGCAGCGCGGCGACGACCTGCCCGGCTTCCATCATGTGCTCTACCCGGAGGGCGACCCGCGCGCGACCGCGCTGCTGTCGTTGCTGCGTTCGGAACGGGCCGGCTCGACGGCATTGCAGCATGTGGACGCGGTGATCGCCGCCGTCGAGGACGCCAGCGGCCAGCGCCCGAATATCGACGGCCTGCTCGCGGCGCTGTGCCATGTGCACGGACTGCCCGCTGCGCCGGCACTGGTGCTGTTCGCCGCCGGGCGCCTGGCAGGCTGGCTTGCGCACGCGCTGGAACAGCAGGAACTGGGCACGCTGATCCGCCCGCGGGCGCGCTACACCGGGTTGGCGGCCGGGGCGATCGCGCAGGCGTGAGCGACCCTACGTTCCGGCGTCGGCGCCCCGGGTCAGCGCGCGCATGATCTCCTCCAGCGCGGCGGGATCGTCGAGCGTCGACAGGTCGCCGGGATCGCGCGATTCCGCGAGCGCCTGCAGGGAGCGGCGCAGCAGTTTCCCGGAGCGCGTCTTGGGCAGCGCACTGACCACGTAGACCCGCGACGGCCGCGCCACGGCGCCCAGCTGGTCGGTCACCGCCTGCAGCATTTCGCGCGCGGCCTCGCCATTAGTTGCCGTGTCTCCCGCCTGCTTGAGGGTGGCAAACACCACCGGCACCTGGCCCTTGAGCGCGTCGTGCACGCCGATCACCGCGGCTTCGGCCACGCCGGGATGGCTGGACACCGATTCCTCGATCTCGCGCGTCCCCAGCCGGTGCCCGGCCACGTTGATGACGTCGTCGGTGCGCCCCAGGATGAACGTGTAGCCGTCCTCGTCACGGATCGCCCAGTCCAGCGAGCTGTAGAGCAGTTCGTCGAAGTGCGAGAAGTAGCTCTGCAGGAACCGTGCGTCGTCGTGCCACACGGTGGTCATGCAGCCGGGCGGCAACGGCGGCTGGATCACCAGCACGCCCTTGGTCCCGGCTGGCACCTCCACGCCGGTGGCCTCGTCGACCACGCGCAGGTCGTAACCCGGCGTGGGCAACCCGGGCGATCCCAACTTCACCGGTTTCATGTCCAGGCCGGGCATCAGCGCCAGCACCGGCCAGCCGGTCTCGGTCTGCCAGTAGTTGTCGATGATGGTCTTGCCGAGGCCCTCGCTGATCCAGTTGGCGGTGGGTTCGTCCAGCGGCTCGCCGGCCAGGAACAGGTACTCGAGTTTCGACAGGTCGTACTGCTTCAGGAACGCGGCATCCTGCTTCTTCAGCACGCGGATCGCGGTCGGCGAGGAGAACATCGTGCGCACGCCGTAGTCGGCGCAGATCTTCCACCAGATGCCGCCATCCGGCTGCGTGGGCAGGCCTTCGTAGAGGATCACCGTGGCACCGGCGATCAACGGGCCGTAGACGTTGTACGAGTGCCCCACCGCCCAGCCGACGTCCGAGGTGGTGAACATCACCTGCCCGGGCCGGATGTCGTAGATCGCCCACATCGACATGGCGAGCGCCACCGCGTAGCCGCCGACGTCGCGCTGCACCCCCTTGGGCTTGCCGGTGGTGCCGGAGGTGTACAGCAGGTAGCTGGGCTCGTTGCTCTCCAGCCAGGTCACCGGCACGTCGCTACCGGCATGGCGCGAGCGGAGTGTGGCGTAGTCGACGTCGCGGCCCTCGACGCGTGCGTGACCCGGGTCGAGGCCACGGTCGACGATCAGCACGTGCGGAGGTGGCGAGGATGCTTCGGCACATGCCGCGTCGATGAGCGGCTTGTACGGAATGACCCGCCGCCCGCGGCTGCCGGCGTCGGCCGCGATCAGCAGCTTCGGTCGCGCATCGTCGATGCGCAGCGCGAGGTTGTGCGCGGCGAAGCCGCCGAACACCACCGAATGGATGGCGCCGATGCGCGCGCAGGCCAGCATGGCGAACACCGCCTCGGCCATGTTCGGCATGTAGATGACCACGCCGTCGCCGCGGCCGACGCCGAGCGCCACCAGCACGGCGGCGAAGTCGTTGACCTCGAGATGCAACTGCCGGTAGGTGATCTCGCGGGTGGTGTCGGTCTCGGTCGAGATCGCCACCAGCGCCAGCTGGTCGCCGCGCGCCTCCAGGTGGCGGTCGACCGCGTTGTGGCACAGGTTGGTCTCGCCGCCGGCGAACCATTTTCGGAACGGGGGCGTGTCGTAGACCAGTACCCTGTCGGGTTGCCGGTGCCAGTGGATCGCCTGCGCCTGTTCCCCCCAGAACCCTTCCGGGTCCTCGATCGAGCGGCGGTGGAACGCCTCGTACTGCATGGCCGGCTCCGGACAGGGAACCCCGAGTCTGGCCTCCGTCGCTGCGCGACGCGTTACGACCTTGGTCGGGTGGCTGGCGGCGACGGCCCCCGCCCGCAACGGAAAAGGCCGGGCATGGGCCCGGCCTTGACGTGCACAGCCCGCGCCGCCAGGGCGATGCGCCGGCCGCGCGCAACACGCCGGGCCGGCGTCAGCCCAGCAGGTGCGCCACGCCGCTGCGCTCTTCCTCGAGCTCGGCAAGCGTGCGGTCGATCGCCTTCTGGCTGAAGTCGTCCACCGGCAGGTCGCGCACCAGCGTGTACTCGCCGTTTTCGGTGGTCACCGCGAAGCCGAAGATCACGCCCTCCGGGATGCCGTAGCTGCCGTCCGACGGCACGCCCATGGTCACCCACTTGCCGTTGCTGCCCAGCACCCAGTCACGCACGTGGTCGATGGCCGCATTGGCGGCCGATGCCGCCGAAGACAGGCCGCGCGCCTCGATGATGGCCGCGCCGCGCTTGCCCACCTGCGGGATGAACGTGTCACTGTTCCAGGCCGCGTCGCCGATGCTGTCCTTCAGCGACGTGCCGCCGACGGTCGCGAAGCGGTAGTCCGGGTACATGGTCGGGCTGTGGTTGCCCCAGACCACCAGCTTCTCGATGTCGCCGACCGGCACTTCCGCCTTGATGGCCAGCTGGCTCAGCGCGCGGTTGTGGTCCAGGCGCAGCATGGCGGTGAAGTTGGCGGCCTTGAGGTCCGGTGCGGACTTCATGGCGATGTAGGCGTTGGTGTTGGCCGGGTTGCCGACCACCAGCACCTTGACCTCGCGCGAGGCGACCTTGTTCAGCGCCGCACCCTGCGCGGTGAAGATCTTGGCGTTCTCCAGCAGCAGGTCCTTGCGCTCCATGCCCGGGCCGCGGGGGCGCGCGCCGACCAGCAGCGCGATGTCGGCATCCTTGAAGGCGACCTCGGGGTCGTCGGTGCCCACCATGCCGGCCAGGAGCGGGAACGCGCAGTCCTCCAGCTCCATCATCACGCCCTTGAGCGCGGCCTGCGCCTTGTCGAGCGGCAGCTCCAGCATCTGCAGGATCACCGGCTGGTCGCCACCGAGCATTTCACCCGAGGCGATCCGGAACAGCAGGGCGTAGCCGATCTGGCCGGCGGCGCCGGTGACCGCAACACGGACGGGAGTCTTCATGGATGTGTCCTCATGGAGGTGGGGGTATCTGGCCGGGTCAGTAGACGCGGTAACCCAGGGGGGAAAGTGCCGCGTCGAGCGCGGCGGTATCGTAGCCACGGACCACCGACTGCCCGATCACGGTCACCGGCACGCCGCGCGCGCCCAGTGCCTGCATGGCGCGGTCGCCTTCCGGCGTGTCGATGTCCAGCACCCGGTAGCGCACGTTGGCGTGTTCGAACTCCTTGCGCTGCCGCCGGCAGTATCCGCACCAGTCGGCGGCCAGCATGACGATGCGAGCGTCACCGGTCGCGATGCGCGGATCGTCCGGATGCAGCGATCGTGCGCTGCCGCCGCGCAGGTGCATCACGCCCCCGAGCACGGCCAGCACCAGCAGGACCAGTACGATCCGCACCGGACGCGATCAGGCGAGTTCGGAGAAGAACTCGCGCAGGCGCTGCAACCCCGGTTCGAGCTGCGGCGTCGGACAGGTGTAGCTGATGCGCAACGCCCGCGGTTCGCCGAACGCCGAACCCGGCACGCAGGCCACGCCCTTGGCTTCGAGCAAGGCATTGCAGAAATCGACGTCGTTGGCGATCACCACGCCGTGGTGGGACTTGCCGAACGCCACGCTGATGTCCGGAAACGCGTAGAACGCGCCCTGCGGGTTGGGGCAGACCACGCCGGGGATCGACCGCAGCACGGACACCACCAGGTCGCGCTTGTGCTGGAACTCGGCGCACTTGGCCGCCGGCACGTCCTGCGGGCCGCGCAATGCGGCAACCGCCGCCGCGGTGACCACGTCGGGCAGGCTGGTGATGTGGTTGGAGTTCAACGTGGTGACGGCCTGCGCCACCACCTCGGGACCGGCCATGAAGCCCACCCGCCAGCCCGGCATGCCATAGGTCTTTGACAGCGAATCGATGAAGATCACCCGGTCGCGCAGCTCGGGACGCGCGTGCACGAAGTTGTGGTAGCCCACGTCGTCGAACACCATCCGGTTGTAGATGTCGTCGGTGATGATCCAGGTGTCTGGGTGGCGCGCGATCACGTCCGCCAGCGCGCCGATCTCCTCGCGCGTGTAGACCATGCCGGTCGGGTTGGACGGATTGTTGAACAGGAACAGCTTCGGCTTGCGGGCCAGCGCCGCGTCGAGTTGCGCGGGCGTCAGCTTGTAGTCCTGCGAGGCCGGGCACGGCAGCAGCTGGATGTCGGCGTTGAGGATCTCGCCGATGTCGAGGTAGCTGGTCCAGTACGGCGTGGGGAACGCGAAGCCATCGCCCTCGTCGAGCAAGGCCTCGGCGATGTTGTAGATGACGTGCTTGGCCCCGACGCCGGTGGCGCAGTTGGCGCGCGTATAGCCCTCGAGCCCGATCTGCCCGATGTGGGCGAGGAACGCGTCCAGCAGCGCATCCGCCCCGCGGTTGCTGCCGTACTGGCCACTGTCCGCGTCGAGCGCCGCGCGTGCGGCGTCATAGACGTGCGCGCCGGGCAGGAAATTCGGCACCCCGATCGAGAAGCTGATGATGTCGCGCCCTTCGGCCTTGAGGCGCTTGGCCTTTTCGGCCACCACCATGATTGCGCTAGGCTTGGCGCGACCTATGCGCCGGGCGAGTGCGGGCATCGCGGGAACCTCGTCGGGACGTGGGGAAAGACGCTCTG
>DATINB010000314.1:0-1684 GCA_035474775.1 Luteimonas sp. | reverse complement strand
TCGACGCGGGCCAGCGTCCGCGCCGACGGGGTGCCGGCACGACCGGCCCGGCATGCCCACGGTGAGCGACTGGACACCGTCCGCGTCGCTGGATGCCCTGCGCCTGCGTGCGCGGTTGAATGCCGGCCTCCGCGACTTCTTCCACCGCCGTGGCGTGCTCGAAGTGGAGACGCCGACGCTGTCCGCGGCCGGCAACACCGATCCCAACATCGCGTCGTTCAAGGTCGACTTCTCCGGCCGTACCGACGGCGCGCCGCGCACGCGCTGGCTGCGCACCTCACCGGAATTCGCGCTCAAACGGCTGCTCGCCGCGGGCATCGGCGACTGCTACGAACTCGGGCGCGTGTACCGCGATGGCGAGGCGGGCGGACGCCACAATCCCGAGTTCACGATGCTGGAGTGGTATCGCACCGGATGGGACCACCTGCGCCTGCTCGACGAGGTGGTGGACGTGGTCGGCGTGGCCCTGGCACTGGTCGGCCGGCGCGCATCGCTGCGACGGACGACGTATCGCGCGCTGTTCGTCGAGCGCCTCGGCCTCGATCCCATGACCGCCTCGGAGGCGGAGCTGGCTGCCGCCCTGGGAGAGGGGCGCATCGATCCGGAAGGCCTGCGGCGCGACGACTGGCTGGACCTGTTGCTGAGCCATCGGCTGCAGCCCGCATTCGACGCCGGCGAGCTGCTTGCGGTCATCGACTACCCGGCGTCGCAGTGCGCGTTGGCGCGCATCCGTGACGGGCAGCCGCCGGTCGCCGAACGCTTCGAGCTCTACCTGGGGCCGCTGGAACTGGCCAACGGCTACCACGAGCTCGTGGACGCGGACGAACAGTCGGCCCGCTTCGCACGCGACCGGGCCGTGCACACCACGCGTGGCACTGGCGCACCCCCGGTCGACCTGCGCCTGCTGGCGTCCATGGTCCACGGGCTGCCTGCCTGCGCGGGTGTCGCGCTCGGCGTGGACCGCCTGCTGATGGCGATGACTGGAAACGATTCCATCGCGGACCTGCTGGCGTTCGGCTTCGAACGCGCCTGACGGCGTTGCCTTAACGGCCGCACTGACGGACACGCGGGTCAGGCCGGGATTGACCGCGCATTCATGCGGCTCGCATACAGTCGGCGCCACACACCACGAGGACGTCCCCATGCGCAACGCAATGCTGCTCTCCGCAATCGGCCTGGCTCTCACCGCACTCGCGCCGCAGGCACAGGCGCAGGCCTATGGACAGATGCAATCCCGGGGCGGTGGCGAGATCATCCGCTGCGAATCCAATGACGGGCGCCAGCGCACCTGCAGCGCGGACACGCGCGGCGGCGTCGAGATCGCGCGGCAGATCTCCAAGACCGCCTGCGTGCGCGGTCGCACGTGGGGCAGCGACAACCGTGGCATCTGGGTCGACGGCGGCTGTCGCGCCGACTTCCAGGTCCGCAACGGGCGTGGCAACGGCAACAACAACGACTACGGCAACAACGGCGGCAACACGCAGGTGCTGCGTTGCGAATCCAACAACGAGCGGCTGAACGCCTGCGCGGTGCAGGGTGGCCGTGCGCGGCTGGTGCGCCAGCTGTCCAAGGCACCCTGCGTGCAGGGCCAGACCTGGGGGCAGGACGGCCGTGGGCTCTGGGTCGACCGCGGCTGCCGCGCCGAGTTCGAGGTCACGCAGGGTCGCGGACGCGGTGGACGCCA
>DATINB010000313.1:0-2633 GCA_035474775.1 Luteimonas sp. | reverse complement strand
GCCGGTCATCGCTTCGAGCGCGGCGTCGACCCGGCGTTGCCCCGCGTGGCCATCGAACTGGCGACCCGCCTGCTGGTCGAACAGGCCGGCGGCCGGCCGGGCCCGACGGTGGTGACCGACATCGGTACCGGAGTGCCCGCGCCGCGGACCATCGCCCTGCGCCGCGCGCGCCTGGCGCGCCTGCTCGGCGTATCCATCGCCGATGCCGACGTGCAGAGGATCCTGGCCGCACTCGATCTGGCGCCCGAGACGACAGCGGCTGGCTGGACGGTGACCGTGCCGACACGCCGCTTCGACCTCGCGATCGAGGAGGATCTGGTCGAGGAAGTGGCGCGGATCCACGGCTATGACGCCATCGCCACGGCGTTGCCTGGGGGAACGACGCGCATGTCCGCGCCGGCCGAGACCGAGATCGCGGACCCGGACCTGCGCCGCCACCTGGCTTCGCGCGACTACATGGAGGCGTTGAACTACGCGTTCGTCGATGCCGGCGTGCTCGCGCAGTGGCATGCGGAGGAGGGCGCGGTCGCCCTGGCGAATCCACTGAGCGCCGAGCTGGGAGTCATGCGCACGGAGTTGATGCCCGGCCTGGTCGCGGCGCTGGGCCGCAATCTGGCGCGCCAGCAACCGCGCGTGCGCCTGTTCGAAACCGGCAACGTGTTCGCGCTGCGCGGTGGCGAACTCCTCGAGACCCCGCGCGTGGCCGCAGTGGCATGCGGCGATGTCGCAGCCAAGCCGTGGGATGGCGCGGCACGTCGCGTCGACTTCCACGACATCAAGGGTGACCTGCAGAGCCTGGCGGCGTTGTCGGGCGCGGCGCTCGTCTTCGACGCCGGCGGCGTGCGCAACGGGCATCCCGGGCGCAGCGCACGGATCCTGCAGGCGGGGCGGGTGGTGGGCTGGATCGCCGAGTTGCATCCGCGGCTGCTGGCCGGCCTCGGGATCGAGTGCGGCGTGGTGGCGTTCGAACTCGATGTGGACGCCCTGCGTCGCCGCGCGTTGCCACGCGCAGCGGCCGTGTCGCGGTTCCCGGCGGTCCGGCGCGATCTCGCATTCATCGTGGCCGAGGGCGTGCCGTGGGCGGCGGTCGAGGGGACCGTCCGCGGGGCGGGCGGCGCCTCGCTGAAAGAGGTGCAGCTGTTCGACCGCTACCTCGGAGGGGGGGTCGAAACAGGTTTCAAGAGTCTCGCCATGGGCTTGATTCTGCAGGACGATTCACGCACGCTGACCGATCGCGATGCGGATGCGGTTGTCGCCGACGTGGTGGACGCACTGGGCTCCGCGCACGCCGCGCGGATCCGGGGATAGGGGAGCGTAATGGCGTTGACCAAGGCCGAAATGGCCGAGCGGCTGTACGAGGAAGTGGGCTTGAACAAGCGCGAGGCGAAGGAATTCGTCGACGCCTTCTTCGATGCGCTGCGCGAGGCTCTCCAGCACGGCCGGCAGGTGAAGCTCTCGGGGTTCGGCAATTTCGATCTGCGTCGCAAGAGCCAGCGCCCGGGCCGCAACCCGAAGACCGGCGAAGAGATCCCGATCTCGGCGCGTACGGTGGTCACCTTCCGCCCGGGGCAGAAGCTCAAGGAGCGGGTCGAGGCGTATTCGGGCGCCGTCCATGCTTGATCCCGGCAGCAACCGCGAACTGCCGCCGATCCCGGCGAAGCGCTACTTCACCATCGGTGAGGTCAGCGAGCTGTGCGACGTCAAGCCGCACGTGCTGCGCTACTGGGAAACGGAGTTTCCGAGTCTCAATCCGGTCAAGCGGCGCGGCAACCGTCGCTACTACCAGCGACACGACGTGCTGATGGTGCGCCAGATCCGCGGTCTGCTCTACGAGCAGGGTTACACCATCGGTGGCGCCCGTCTGCGCCTGGAAGGCGAGGGCGCGAAGCAGGAATCGGCCATGAGCGTGCAGATCGTCAAGCAGGTACGGATGGAACTCGAGGACGTTCTGCAACTGCTGCGCCGATGACGCTGGCTGGCTGGCCGTGCGTGCGTGGGCTTTGCGAGCAGGTATAATCGCCCACCAGTCGGGGCGTAGCGCAGCCTGGTAGCGCATCTGCCTGGGGGGCAGAGGGTCGTCGGTTCAAATCCGGCCGTCCCGACCATTTCGTCAGCAAAATGCCCGGCTTGCCGGGCATTTTCTTGCGCCGCGCCCGGTTGCGCGAACCGGGATGTGCCTGCCGGTCAGCCACCCCTGCGTATGCTGCGCGCGACTTCCGTCGGACCGCCACCATGCGCCTGCATGCAATCTCCCGCGTGGCACTGGTCCTGGCGATGCACGCCGCGAGCAGCGTGGCCTTCGCCGTTGCCGTTCCGGCCCCCGTGCCCCGCGCCGCGTCGACGACGGAGGCTCCGGTGCCGCCGGTCGCGCAGCCGCCGTCGGCCATCGTCGACATGGAAACCATGGTGGTCACCGGCGCCCAGCCGGGCCCGGGGCTGTGGCGCGTGCATCGCGACGGCCACGTCCTGTACATCCTGGGCACGCTGTCGCCGCTGCCGCGCCGCATGGAATGGATCCCGGACACCGTCGAGGCGACCATCGCATCGTCGCAGGCGGTGATCGATCCTCCGTCGATCAAGCTGGATGCGGGGGTGGGTCGCGTGCGGGGTCTGCTGCTGCTGCCCTCGTTGCT
>DATINB010000312.1:0-4427 GCA_035474775.1 Luteimonas sp. | reverse complement strand
CGTCGCCTGGCGTGCATCCGAGCCGCCGCGTGCGTTGCAGCCGCAGCATGCATTGCTGGGTACGCTGCTGCGGCGCATCTTCGAGAAGACCGGCGAGACCCGCCACGAGGAAGCCTGCTTCGACGACGCGGCGTGGATCGGTTGGCGGCTGGGCGAGCTGCTGCCGCTGCCGGACGCGCAGCGCCAGACGCTGCTGCAGGAGGACGATCCGCACGTGCGCCTCGACCGGCTGCTGGCGATGATCGCCTAGCGGCCGACGCCGCCCGCCGCACCGGCGGACGGGCAGCCGCGGCGCGGATTACTGCGACGGGTGCGGGTCTGCTGTGGCATCGGCCGGTCGCGGCCTGGACCCGTCCGCAATGCCGGTGCGGATCCTGAGGACGCCGGGTTGCGGCGGGTGCGGATGCAGCGCCTGGCGTGCATCGAAATCGGCGGCATGCGCCACCAGCAGGCGATGCGCGGTCCCGGAATCGGCTTGCGGTTGCCACAGCCCGAACAGACCGAAGACCGGCCGGTACGCGAGTGTCTGCGTGGTGCCGATCCACAGCGGCGTGCCGTCGGTCGATTGCACCGGGGCCTGCCAGAGCCGCAGGACGGCGATCCGGCCATCGGCGAGCGCCCTGCGCATCAGCAGGCGCTCCGCCGCTGCACCCACCGTGGCCGGCAGCACCGGCTGGCGGGCCGCCGCCACGGTGTCGTCGAGGAGACCGAGCGTCGTGGTCCAGTCTGCCTGGGCCTGTCGTCGCCAGCCCCGCGCGTGCAGGGCGGCCTGCAACGGGGCCAGTGGCCCGGCGACCTGCACGTCGAATGCCCAGCGCCGGCTGGCGTCGCGCTCGCGCCGCTGCACCGGCAGTGCCTGCCAGCCATCGGCCCACCAGCGGTCGATATCCAGGCGCGCAGTGGGCGCGCCCGGCGCGAAGCGCTCCAGCGTGGGGTCGATGGCACGTGGCGCATGCCACAGCGCAGCCAGCGCGAAGCTGCCGTAGAAGACCGCCGCCAGCGGACGCATCCAGAACGAGCGTGCCACGTGGCGACGGTAGGCGATTCCCAGCACCAGCAACCACAGGATGCCGAGCAGCAACCCGCCCACGATGTCGCTCGCCCAGTGCGCGCCCAGGTACAGCCGCGAGAACCCGAGCAGGGCCACCATGGCGCCGGCGACCAGGTACGGCCACACGCGTTGCCGTCCCGGCATCTCGCGTGCGATCAGCACCGCGAAGAACCCGAAGGTGATCGTGGCCATCGTCACGCCGACCGCCGGGAAGCCGAAGCCGCTCGGGGCCGTGGGCGGCAGCGGCATGTCGATCATCCGCTCCAGCGCCGTGGTCAGCACCAGGCCGAAGGCGAGCGCCGCGATCCAGTGCGCGGCGGCGATCCAGCGCCGGCGCCAGAGCAGCCAGGCCAGGGTGAGCACCGCGGCCGGCACCAGCACGGAGGGGTCGCCGATCGATGCCAGTGCCGCCAGCAGGCGATCGGCCAGCGGGTTGCGCAGGTCGAACATGGCCTCGTGCACGCGGAGGTCGAAGAGCAGCGGTTCGCCGCGCATCAGCACCATGGCCAGCAGCGACGACCACGCCACGCCGATGGCGAGCAGGCACACGGCGAGGATCGCCAGGGACGGCGATTCGGGACGGTTGGGGTCGATCAGCGGCACCGCGAAGCGACCCAGTCGCGGATGGGCGTGGCTCCACTTCAGGGCGCGCGACAGCAGCGAATCGGCATGGCGCGCGAACCATCGGTAGGTGTACAGGACGCCCGCCCAGGCCAGGCCGATCACCGCGATCAGGGCCGCCAGCACGATCGCCAGGCGATCGGCCACGGCGGCCACCGCATCATAGGCCTGGCCCAGCAGCCAGCCGGGCACCAGGAACAGCAGCGCCCAGCTCAAGGCGGCCAGCGCGGCCGCGGGCACGTAACGGCGCAAGGGCATCCTCGACATGCCGGCGATGGCCGGCACGAACGGACGCACCGGCCCGACGTAGCGGGCAATGAACAGGCTCTTGATGGCGTTGCGCCGGAACAGGGCCTCGCCCCGGTCCAGCAGCTGCGGGTAACGCACGAATGGCCAGACGCCACGCAGGCGCGCACCCCAGCGTCGCCCGACCCAGAAGCTCAGCGCATCGCCGGCGAGCGCACCGAGTGCCGCACACACCACCGCGTAGGGGCCGGAAATCTCGTCGAGCCCGATCAGCACGCCGATCGCGAACATCAGCGGCAGCGCCGGCACGATGGCACCGAGCACGATCACCGCGTCGCAGAAGGCGATCGCGAAGATCAGCCAGCCCGCGGCAACCGGATGGGCGCCGATCCAGCTGATGGTGTTCTCGAACCATGCGCTCATCGACGCGCATTATGGCAGTCGATGACGACGCGCCACGGTGCGCCCAGGGCCGCGTTCACGCGCCGGCACGTGCGCGCGACGCGTCGCCGCCGGGTCCTGGCGCGTCCGCGCCTACAATGCCGCGACCACGCAGAACCATCACCACCATGCCGCATGACGACGCCACCGAAGTGCAGGCGCTGAAGGCCGACAGCTTCGGGCGGATCGCGTTGATGCACGACGCCAGCGGGCTGTTCGTGCGCCGCGACCTGCGCCACGTGCCGGCGTGGCTGCGCGTGCCGGCGTGGTGGCTGGCCCGGCGCGAAGCGGCCGGGCTGCGTGCCGTCGACGGCCTTGCCGCCATGCCGCGGTTGCTGCGCTGGGATGGACGGGTGCTCGATCGCAGTTATCTGGACGGCGCCGCCATGTACCAGCGTCCGCCACGCGGCGACCTGGCCTATTTCCGGCGCGCGCGACGCCTGTTGCAGTCCGTGCACCGCCGTGGCGTGGCCCACAACGATCTCGCCAAGGAGGCCAACTGGCTGGTGCTGGCCGACGGCTCGCCGGCGCTGATCGATTTCCAGCTGGCGGTGCGGGGCGCGCCGCGTTCGCGCTGGATGCGCCTGCTGGCGCGCCAGGACCTTCGCCATCTGCTCAAGCACAAGCGGATGTACTGCCCGGCGTCGATCACGCCGGTGGAGCGTCGCGTGCTCACGCGCACCTCCTGGTTGCGCGACGCCTGGTTCGCGACCGGCAAACCGGTGTACCGCTTCGTCACCAGGCGGATCCTGAAATGGGAAGACAACGAAGGCCAGGGCCCGAAGCCATGACGCTCTCCGGCAAGACGCTGTTCATCACCGGTGCCTCGCGCGGGATCGGCCTGGCCATCGCCGAGCGCGCCGCGCGCGATGGCGCCAACGTCGCGATCGCCGCGAAGTCGGCCGTGCCCAACCCGAAGCTGCCCGGCACCATCCACGAGGCGGTCGTCGCCGTGAATGCCGCCGGCGGTCGCGGACTGGCGCTGAAGTGCGACATCCGCGAAGAGGAACAGGTGCGCGCGGCGGTGGCGGCCACGGTCGATGCGTTCGGCGGCATCGACATCCTCGTCAACAATGCCAGTGCGATCTGGCTGCGCGGCACGCTGGACACCCCGATGAAGCGATTCGACCTGATGCAGCAGGTCAACGCGCGCGGCAGCTTCCTGTGCGCGCAGGCGTGCCTGCCGCACCTGCTGCTGGCACCCAATCCGCACATCCTGACGCTGGCGCCGCCGCCGTCGCTGGACCCCAAGTGGTGGGGCCCGCATACCGGCTATACCCTGGCGAAGATGGGCATGAGCTTCGTGACGCTGGGACTCGCGGCCGAGTTCGGCGCGCAGGGCGTGGCGGTCAATGCGTTGTGGCCGCGGACCTTGATCGGCACCGATGCGCTGGCCAAGATCCCGGGTGTCTCGGCCGCCAACGCACGCAGCCCGCGGATCATGGCCGATGCCGCCCATGCCGTGCTGGTGCGTGACGCGCGCACGTGCAGCGGTCGATTCCTGATCGACGACGAAGTCCTGCGCGAGGCGGGTATCGACGATCTCTCCGGATATGCCGTGGACCCGGCACGACCGCTGCTCCCGGACCTGTTCCTGGATTCGTGACCCGGGTGATGTCCCGCGACCTGGGTTGGAGTCCTGGCCCCGGCCCTGCGGACGCGCCCGGCGGTGTGGAGGCGGTGCCGTTTCCCGGGATGCGCGCGTCCAGTCAGACTACGGTGCCTCCAGCGCAGGACCCCCCATGTCTGAGCCAAGTACCCGCGATGTCGTGGCCCTCGGCCGTCGCCGCTACGTGCCCATGTACCGTCCGCGCGAGGTGGTGCTCGACCGGGGCCAAGGCGCCCGCGTCTGGGACCGCGACGGCCGCGACTACGTGGACTTCGCCGCCGGCATCGCGGTCTGCAGCCTCGGCCATGCCGATCCCGATCTGCTGGCCGCGCTCACCGCGCAGGCGCAGCGGCTCTGGCACACCAGCAACGTGTTCTACAGCGAGCCGCCGGTGCGGCTCGCCGACGAGCTGGTGCGCGCGTCGCGGTTCGCCGAGCGCGTGTTCCTGTGCAATTCCGG
>DATINB010000311.1:0-9160 GCA_035474775.1 Luteimonas sp. | reverse complement strand
AGACCGACATGACCTGGGTCAATGGCCAGGCGGTCGGCGGGAACTACGACCCGGGGTCGCCGCGCCGCTATCCACTGCCGGCGGGCCTGCTGCAGGCCGGCGACAACCGCATCGTCGTCAACGTGCTCGACACCTGGCGCGACGGCGGCATGGGTGCGCCGGCCTCGGCCTACCGGCTGCGCTTCGCGGACGGATCCAGCGCCGCCCTGGCGGGCTGGGAATACCGCGCGGAAGCGCCCGGTGCGTCGCCCCCCGGTGCGCCCTGGCAATCGGCAGGCGGCCTGTCGACGCTGCACAACGGCATGATCGCGCCACTCGGCCGCTACGGCCTGCGCGGCCTGCTCTGGTACCAGGGCGAGTCCAACACCGGCGAGGCCGCGGCATACCCGGACCTGCTGCGCCGTCTCGGCGCCGGCATGCGCGCCCGCTTCGGTGCGCGCCTGCCGATCCTGGTCGTGCAGCTCGCCGGCTACGGCATGCCGCCCACGGTACCAGGCGAAAGCGGGTGGGCGGACGTGCGCGAGGCGCAGCGCCAGGTCGTCGCTGGCGATGCCGACATGGCGCTGGTCGTCGCGCTGGACATCGGCGACCGCTACGACATCCACCCGCCGAACAAGCAAGAACTTGGACGCCGGCTGGCGCGCGCTGCCAGCAGGCTGGTGTACACAGACGCACGGGCGGCATCGGGCCCGGTGGCCGTGTCCGCGACGCGCCGTGGCGATGCGGTGGTGGTGGGCTTCGACGGCGTGGGAGACGCGCTGGTCGCCTACGGCGCCGATGGGCCGATCGGGTTCGAGCTGTGCAGCGAGGCGAGCGACAGTTGCCGCTACGCCAACGCGACCATCGAAGGTCGGCACGTCCTGCTGCGCGCGGCGCTGCCCGTGCCCGCGTCGCCAGGCTCCGCATCGCCGGGCCGCTCATCGCCCGCGTCAGCGGGTCCTGCATCCGCTCCGGCAACGCATGCGCCCCGCGTCCCTCATGGCGGCGCCGAGCAGCCGGTCGCGCCTGCAACCCGCGTCCGCTACGGCTGGGCCGACAACCCGGTAGTCAACCTGTTCGACCGCGACGGGCTGCCAGCCGGTCCGTTCGAGATCACCGTGCACGACGTCGCCCACAGGACCGACCAGGGCGGAAACCCCGACGCCCCGTCGACCGGAGAACACGAATGACCCGTCTCGCCTGCCTGTTGCTTCTCTGCGCGCTGGCTCCGCCGTCACTGTCCGCGCGGGAGCCGGTGCTGTTCGACTGGTTCCAGTACAGCGGCCACGACGCCGTGTTCGATACGCCGCTGCCGCCGGGCCATTACCGCAATCCGGTGCTGGCCGGCTTCCACCCCGACCCCAGCATCACCCGCGCCGGGGACCGCTTCTACCTGGTCGCATCGAGCTTCGCGTTCTTCCCGGGCATCCCGGTGTTCGAAAGCCGCGACCTGGTGCACTGGGAGCCGATCGGCCACGTCATCGACCGTCCGTCGCAGCTCGAATTCGACGGCCTGGGCATGTCGCGCGGCGTGTTCGCACCCACGATCGAGTTCCACGACGGACTGTTCTACGTCGCCAACACCGCGGTCGACAGCGGCGGCAACTTCATCGTGACCGCGCGCGACCCCGCGGGCCCGTGGTCGGACCCGGTGTGGCTGCCGGGTGTCGACGGCATCGACCCGTCGCTGTTCTTCGACGACGACGGGCGCGTGTACCTGCTCAACAACGACGCGCCCGAGGGCACCGCGCGCTACGACGGCCACCGTGCCATCTGGATGCGGCAACTCGACCTGGCCACGCTGCAACCGGCGGGTCCGCGCAGGGTGCTGATCGACGGCGGCGTCGACCCGTCCACCAACCCGATCTGGATCGAAGGGCCGCACATCTTCAAGCGCGACGGCTGGTACTACCTCAACTGCGCCGAAGGCGGCACCGGGCCGCAGCATTCGCAGGTCATCCTGCGCAGCCGCACGGTGTGGGGCCCGTATGCGCCGTATGCCGGCAACCCCATCCTCACCCAGCGCGACCAGGCGCCCGAGCGCGCGCACCCGGTCACCAACGCCGGCCATGCCGACCTGGTGGAGGGACCCGACGGGCGCTGGTGGGCCACGTTCCTGGCCAGCCGCAACTACGCGCGCGCGCACTACAACACCGGGCGCGAGACCTTCCTGCTGCCGGTCGAATGGAACGACGGCTGGCCGGTGATCCTGGAGGCCGGACGCGACGTTCCCTACATGGCGCCCGGACCCCGCTTCATGGCGAAGGAATCCAGCCAGTCGCCGATGAGCGGCAACTTCACCTGGCGCGACGACTTCGACACCGCCACGCTGGGCCCTGCCTGGATGTCCCTGCGCGCGCCCGGGACTGCATGGGCCGACCTCGTCGCCCATCCCGGGCAACTCGCGCTCGAACCGCTGGTCCTCGGCCTGGACACCTTGCACAGCCCCGCGTTCGTCGGGCGCCGGCAGCAGCACACCACCTTCGAAGCCAGCACCGCGCTGCGCGTGCCGGCGGCGACGGGCATCGAGGCCGGCATCGCCGCGTTCCAGAACGAACGCCACTGGTATTTCCTCGGCGTGCGCCAGGGCGTACAGGGTCGGGGTGAAGTGTTCCTGGAGCGCAGCAGCCGCTTCGGTCGCCGCATCGTGGCCACCACGCCCATCCCCGATGCGCCGACGCTGCGGCTCCGGATCACCGGCGACGCCGGCGACTACGGCTTCGGATTCGATACCGGCACGGGTTGGCAGTGGCTCAAACAGCACGAGGACGGCACCGTCCTCAGCACCGAATTCGCCGGCGGCTTCGTCGGCGTGGTGCTGGGGCCGCATGCGCGCACCACCGGCACGCCCGAAGGAGGCCACGATGCCCGGAACTGACCACGTGGCATCGCGCAGGCACGCACGCACGCGACGCCTGCCCGCGACGGCCGCGGCCATCGTCGTGCTGCTGATGACGGGGGCGCCGCGACGCGAGGCGCATGCGGTCGAGCCCGCGACGCGCGGTGCCACCCAGGTGCGAACGGCTGCATCCGCCCACGCCACCGGACCCGCCGCCACGGGCGACGCGACCCCCTGGCTGGACCACCGGCTCGGCTTCGAGGCACGTGCCGCGGCGCTGGTCGCGCGCATGACGCTGGACGAAAAGGCCGCGCAGATGCAGAACGCCGCGCCGGCGATCGCGCGCCTGGGCGTGCCCGCCTACGACTGGTGGAACGAGGCCCTGCACGGCGTGGCCCGAGCCGGCGGCGCCACGGTGTTCCCGCAGGCGATCGGCATGGCGGCGACCTTCGACGTGCCGTTGATGACGGCGGTGTCCACCGCCATCAGCGACGAGGCACGCGCCAAGCACCACCAAGCCGCGGCGCGCGGCGAGCGCGGCCGCTACCAGGGGCTCACGTTCTGGTCGCCCAACATCAACATCTTCCGCGACCCGCGCTGGGGACGCGGCCAGGAGACCTACGGCGAGGACCCCTACCTCACCGCGCGCATGGGCATCGCCTTCGTGCGGGGCCTGCAGGGCGACGACCCGGTGTACCGCAAGCTCGATGCGACGGCCAAGCACTTCGCGGTGCACAGCGGGCCCGAGGCCGATCGCCACCATTTCGACGTGCATCCTTCGCGGCGCGACCTGTACGACACCTACCTGCCGGCCTTCGAGGCACTGGTGAAAGAGGGCGAGGTGGACGCGGTGATGGGCGCGTACAACCGCGTCTACGGAGAATCGGCCAGCGCCAGCCGTTTCCTGCTGCGCGACGTGCTGCGGCGCGACTGGGGCTTCAAGGGCTACGTGATGTCGGACTGCTGGGCCGTCGACGACATCTGGAAGCACCATAGAATCGTGGCCACGGTCGAAGAGGCGTCCGCGCTGGCGGTCCGCAACGGCACCGAACTCGAATGCGGCGAGAGCTATGCCGCGGCCCTGCCGTTGGCGGTGCGCAAGGGCCTGCTCACGGACGCCGAGATCGACGATGCGGTGACGCGGCTGATGGCCGCGCGGTTCCGGCTGGGCATGTTCGACCCGCCGGAGCGCGTGCGCTGGGCGCGCATCCCCGCATCGGTGAACCAGTCGCCCGCGCACGATGCACTGGCCCGCCGCGCTGCCCGGCAGTCGATCGTGCTGCTGAAGAACGAGGGGCTGCTGCCGCTGTCGCGTGACCTGCGCCGGATCGCCGTGGTCGGACCCACGGCCGACGACACCATGGCCCTGTTGGGCAACTACTACGGCACGCCGGCGGCGCCGGTCACCATCCTCGAGGGCATCCGCCAGGCCGTGCCCGGTGCCGAGGTCGCCTATGCGCGCGGCGCCGACCTGGTCCCCGGGCGGGAGGATCCGGACGCCATGCCGCTGATCGAGGCGCAGTACCTGCGTCCGGCCGCCGGGCCTGGAACGACGGCCGGCATGGTTGTCGGCGCGGCAGCAGACGCGATGGCGGATGCAGAGGCCGCCACGACCGCGCGCGGCCTGCGCGGCGAGTACTTCCGCAACCGCGATCTCTCCGGCGCACCGGCGCTCGTCCGCGTCGATGCGCAGGTGATGTTCGACTGGGACCGGGGCTCGCCCACCGACAACCTGATGGCGCGCGGCGAGGCCGGGCCGGGCGACGCCGTGCCGGACGACGACTTCAGCATCCGCTGGAGCGGCCAGCTGCTGCCGCCGGTGTCCGGGACCTACCAGCTGCAGGTGGCGGCCGACGACGGCGTGCGCCTGTACCTGGACGACAGGCGGGTGCTGGACCACTGGACGCGTGCCGATCGCCTCACCGCGCGCACCGCCAGCGTGGAGCTGCGCGCGGGGCAGGCTTACGACCTGAGGCTCGAATACTTCGACGCCGAGCGCGACGCCGGCGTGCGCCTGGGGTGGATGCAGCCGGGGGCGGTCGCCCCGCTGGAGGAGGCGCTCGCCATCGCGCGCGCAGCCGACGTGGTGGTGTTCGTCGGCGGGCTCACCGGCGACGTGGAGGGCGAGGAGATGAAGGTCGACCATCCGGGCTTCGCCGGTGGCGACCGCACCGACATCCGGCTGCCCGCCAGCCAGCAGGCACTGCTCGAGGCCATGCACGCCACCGGCAAGCCGGTGGTGATGGTGCTCACCACCGGCTCCGCGCTGGGCATCGACTGGGCGCAGCAGCATCTGCCGGCGATCGTGCTGGCGTGGTACCCGGGGCAGCGCGGCGGCAGCGCGGTGGCCGACGTGCTGTTCGGCGAGGCCAATCCCGGCGGGCGACTGCCGGTCACCTTCTACAAGGCCGATGAAGCGCTGCCGGCGTTCGACGACTACGCCATGCAGGGGCGCACCTACCGCTACTTCGACGGCGAGCCGCTGTATCCGTTCGGCCATGGGCTGTCGTACACGCACTTCGTGTATTCCAACCTGCGACTCGACCGCAGCGAGGGCACGGCGGGGCAGCCGGTGCAGGTGAGCGTCGACGTGCGCAACGACGGCGCGCGGGCCGGCGACGAAGTCGTGCAGCTGTACCTGAAGCCTTCGCAGGCCGCGGCGGCGGGTGCGCGCAAGGACCTGCGTGGGTTCCAGCGCGTGGCGTTGCAACCCGGCGAGACCCGCACGCTGACGTTCGCGTTCACCCCGGCGCACGACCTGCGGCGCTATGACGCCGCCAGCGGCGCGTACGCGGTGAAGCCGGGTGGCTACGGCGTGGAGGTCGGTGCCTCCAGTGCCGATATCCGCCTGGAGGCCGGGTTCAACGTTCTGGAGCGCTGACCGCCGGCACGGCCTGTTCGCCCGCCACGTACTCCCGCAGCCATGCCAGCGCGGGCCGTTCCGTGCCATCCGCGCGCACCAGGTTCGCGCCCTCCTTGCTGCGCCACATGCCCGGGCGGAAGCCCCACAGGGTGACGCCATGCACGCCCGGGTGCGCCCAGAACACCGGGAAGATGCGCTGGTAATCGCGCAGCTGGGTGGCGTCGTCCGGACCGTCGATGTCCAGTTCCGTCACGAACAGCGGCAGGCCGGTAGCGGCCAACCGGTCCAGGTTGGCTCGATGCACCGCCATCGGCGTCTTCGTGGTGGTCGCGAAGGCATGGCCCTGCACGCCGACCGCATCGACCAGGCGCTCCGCCTGCAGCAGTTCGATGATCGCCAGGTAGCGGGTGGTGTCGGCGTCGTTGTCGGTGATGCTGTAGTCGTTGATCATCAGCGTCGAACGCGGGAAATGCCGGCGTGCGAGCCGGAACGACTCCAGCACCCAGTCCCAGCCGCCGGCGCCGTGGCCGCCCAGCGCGTCGAGGTAGTTGCCGCCGCCTTCGTCGTCCCTGGCCGGCGGGTCATGCAACGGCTCGTTGACCACCTCGACGAGGTCCAGCGCCGGGTAGCGCGCGGCCACGGCCGCGAACCACTCTTCGATTTCTTCGCGCTGTTCCGCGGGCGGCAGCGTCTCCATCCACTCCGGCTGCTGGTTGCCCCAGACCATGACGTGCATCTGGAACGGGAACCCATGCCGCTTGGCGAAGTGGTAGGCGTCGTCGAGCGCGGTCCAGTCCATGCGGTCGCGGACGGCTTCCACGCTGCCCCACTTGCCGGCGTTCTCCGGCGTCACCTTGTTCCACTCGCGTTCGAAGCCGGGTGCCTGTGCAGCACCGTAGGCAGATCCCAGGAACTTCGGCCGGCCATCGGCGATCGGCGCTGCGAGGGCAGGTGCGCCTGCAAGGACGGCAAGCAGTGCAGCGAGGACGCGCAGGTCGGATGATGTCATCGGAGGCTCCACGGCAGGACCGGGTGGACGCGCTGCGGAATGCTGCTGCGCAGCGTGCGGGGCTTCCGATGGTAGCGCTACCATCGGCGCGCAGCCAGACGATGCCACGCGCATCGATACCGGTCGCAGCAGGGCAGGGGACGTGGCGCCGTCGACTCGACGGGGGCATCGCGCCGGCGGCGACCAGGTCCACGGTCGATCCGGCGACAGCGCAGGGGGCAATGCATGGCGGCGATGGATCCGGGTCTCGAAGTGCTCTCCGTCCGCGAGAAGGTCGGCTACAGCCTGGGCGACCTGGCCGCCAACCTGATCTTCCAGACGCTGATCACCTACCTGGCGTTCTTCTACACCGACGTCTACCGCATCCCGGCGGCGACCGCGGCCACGATCATCTTCCTGGTCGGCATGCTGGGCGCGTTCGTGTTCACGCCACTGGTCGGCATCCTCGCCGACCGCACGCGCACGCGCTGGGGCAAGTTCCGGCCCTGGATCCTGTGGACGGCGATCCCGTTCGGCGTGCTTTCGTTGCTGGCCTTCAGCACCCCGGACTTCGGCGAGCGCGGCAAGGTCGTCTATGCGCTGGCCACGTACACGTTGCTGATGCTGGTCTATGCCGCCAACAACCTGCCGTATTCCGCGCTCAGTGGCGTGCTCACCGGCAACATGGCGCAGCGCAACAGCCTGTCGGCCTACCGCTTCGTGGCGGTGATGATCGCGCAGTTCATCGTGCAGGTGCTGCTGCTCCCGCTGGTGCTGATCCTCGGCGACGGCGACCGGGTGCGCGGCTTCGAAAGCGCGATGACGGTGTTCGCCGTCGCCGGCACGCTGTGCTTCCTGATCACCTTCTCCACCACCCGCGAACGCATCGTGCCCGCCCCCGAGCAGGTGTCCGGCGTGCGCCAGGACCTGGTCGACCTGTCGCGCAACGGTCCGTGGCTGGTGATGCTGGCGCTCACCATCCTGGTGTTCGTCAACCTCGCCCTCAAGGGCGGCATGTACATCTACTACTTCCAGTACTACCTGGACGCCGCGCAGCTGGCGGCCTTCCTCCAGGGCAGCGGCTTCAACGGCCTGATCGCGGCGATCAACGCCATGCTGTCGGCAGCCGGCCTCACCCAGTTCAGCTGGCCGAGTGACGCGCCGACCTCGGCCTTCAGCCTGTTCAATGCCGGCGGCATCGTGTTCATGATCCTCGGCATCGGCGTGTCGCAGCGGCTCGCCGACCGGTTCGGCAAGCGCAACGTGTTCGGCGGCGCGCTGCTGGTGTCCACGCTGTTCCTGCTGGCGTTCCACCTGTATCCGCCGACCGCCATCGGGTTGGTCTTCGGCAGCTACATCCTGCACGGCTTCAGCTACGGCATCACCATCCCGCTGCTGTGGGCGATGATCGCCGACGTCGCCGACTACTCGGAGTGGAAGAACCACCGCCGCGCGACCGCGATCATCTTCTCGGCCATGCTGTGCGGGCTGAAGATCGGACTGAGCATCGGCGGTGCGCTGGTCGCCGGCATCCTCGCCTTCTACGGCTACAGCGCCGGTGCCGTCGCGCAGGATCCGGAAACGGTCGCGGGCATCCGCCTCGCGGTCAGCCTCTACTGCTCGATCCCGTTCCTCGTGGCCGTGGCCATGCTCGGCCTGTACCGGATCGACAAGGCGATGGAATCGCGCATCGAGCGCGACCTGGCCGAGCGCAGGCTGTCGACGTCACCGCTGACGGCCACCGGGTGAGCGCGATGACCCACGACCCCACGCCGTCGCAACTGCAGGCGCTCGCCGCCACCGCCATCTCGCAACCGCTGGTGCGCCACATCTACACCGCCGATCCGTCCGCGCACGTCTTCGACGGGCAGCTCTACATCTACCCCTCGCACGACATCGACGCCGGCATCCCGTTCAACGACCTGGGCGACCATTTCGGCATGCGGGATTACCACGTGCTGCGGCTGGACAGTGCCGATGGCGACGCCACCGACTGCGGCGTGGCCCTCCACATCGACGACGTGCCCTGGGCGGAGAGGCAGATGTGGGCGCCGGACGTGGCCTGCCGGGACGGACGTTACTACCTGTACTTCCCCGCCAAGAGCGCGGATGGCCGGTTCCGCATCGGCGTGGCGGTCGCTGGCCACCCGGCCGGCCCGTTCGTGCCCGAGCCGGAGCCGATCCGCGGCAGCTACTCCATCGATCCGGCCGCGTTCGTCGACGACGACGGCGCCTGCTATCTGTACTTCGGCGGACTGTGGGGCGGCCAGCTGCAGAGCTACCGCGACAACGCGCACGACCCGTCGCTGGGCGAACCGGCGGACGGCATGCCGGCACTGGGCCCGCGCGTGGCGCGGCTGGATGCCAGCATGAAGGCGTTCGACGAGTCCCCCCGCGAAGTGCGCATCGTCGATGCCGACGGCCGCCCGCTGCGGGCCGACGACCACGACCGACGCTACTTCGAAGGGCCCTGGGTGCACCGGCACGCGGG
>DATINB010000310.1:0-2167 GCA_035474775.1 Luteimonas sp. | reverse complement strand
GCTCACCGTGCTCGCACCCGCGCTCGGCTTGCGCGTGCAGCCGCGTCGCATCGACCTGCGACTGCGCGTGGACGGTGCGCGCGTGCGCGTGGCCACGCGCGCCTGGATGCCGGGCGCCCGGCAGCCGGCGCGCGCCGTCCTGGATTTCGATCGCGACAGCGGTGACGGGCGCGCCTGGCTGGGCATGGCCGGCACCGACCTGTCGGCGTGGTCGGCGGTGGCGCTGGCCGGCATCACCCCGGTCTCGGGGAACGGGCGCATCGCGGCCTGGGCGCGCATGCGTGGACACCGCATCGTGCGCGTGCAGGGCGACGTGGCACTCGACGCCGTCGTCCTGACCAGCACGGCCACTGCGGGCGCGCCGAGCGCCCGCGCGGCGCTGGGGCGGGTCGCCGGGCGCGGTCGGTGGACGCTCGCCGGGTCCGGATGGCGCCTCGACGTGCCACGCCTGCAGGCCGGCGGCGATGGCCGGCGGGCGGATGTCGAAGGCCTGGTGATGACCGGGGGCAGCGGGCTGAGGCTGCTGGCGACGCGCGTCGAAGCTGGCCCGGTGCTGGCGCTGTTGTCGCTGGATGGTCGCGTGCCGGTCGCCGCCCGGCAGTGGCTGGCCGCTTCGCGCCTGGGCACCCTGCTGCAGGACGTGCGCCTGCACGCAGATCCGGGTGGCCTCCGCGCGTTGTCCGCACGCGTGTCGGGCTTGTCGGTCGCGCCGTCCGCGCGCGCACCCGGCGCCGCGGGTGTCGCCGGCACGCTGCGCGCGGATGCGCGTGCGGTGTCGTTCGTGTTCGATCCGGAGGCTTCGGTCTCCGTCCGCTGGCCACGCGCATTCGAGGCGACCCATGTGCTGCGCGCACGCGGCGCCGTGGTGGCCTGGCGCGACGGCGCGGACTGGCAGCTGGCGACGCCGGGCCTGCATCTGGAAGGCCGCGGCTATGGCGCCGACCTGCGCGGCGGCATGACGCTGCAGCGCGACGGCAGCCGCCCGCTGCTGCACCTGGCAGCGGACATCGGGGAGGCCGACCTGGCCGTGGCGCGGCGGTTCTGGCCGCGCCATGCGATGTCGCCGAAGGCGATCGCCTGGCTGGAGTCCGCCCTGGCCGGCGGCCGCGTCCGCGACGGCCACGTGCTGATCTCGGGCGATCTCGACGACTGGCCGTTCCGTGGCGGCGCAGGCGCGGCACCCGGGATCTTCCGGGCCGAGGCCGACGTCGTGCGCGCGGTGGTGCGGTTCCTGCCGGACTGGCCGCCGGCCCGCGACCTCGACGCGCACGTCGTCTTCGAGGGCGACGGCTTCCGGGTGGACGGGCGCACCCGGCTGGGTGAGGTGGAGGTGTCGTCCGTCACCGCCTCGATCGACCGTTTCAGCGAGGGCCAGTTGCAGGTCAGCGCAGAGAGCCGCACCGACGCCAGCCGGATGCTGGCGATGCTCAAGACCAGCCCGCTGAGCCGGAGCCAGCCGGCCACCTTCGACAACCTCGTGGCACGGGGCCCGATGCGCGCCACGTTCGAGCTGGCGATGCCCCTGCACGCGTCGGACACGCCGATGCGGCTGGGTGGCGCGGTCGAACTGCTGGGTGCGCAGCTTGCCGATCCACGCTGGGACCTGGCCTTCGACCAGGTGCAGGGCCGCGCGCGCTACGACCGCGCCGGGTTCGCGGCCGAAGCCCTGCAGGTGCGCCGCGACGCGCAATCGGGGCGGTTGTCGTTGCGCGCCGGCCGTGGCCATGTGCGCGATCCCGCGCAGGCATTCGAGGCCGAACTGGCGTCCAGCCTTTCGGCGCGCGAGCTGCTGGCGCGTGCGCCGCAGCTCGACTGGCTGGCGCCGTATCTCCACGGGCGTTCGCCGTGGACGGTGGCGGTGACCGTGCCGGCGGGCTCGACGGGTGCGGCGACGCCGGCGGCCACGCTGCGGATGCGGTCGACCCTGGTGGGCACGCGGATGTCGCTGCCGGCGCCGCTGCAGAAGGCGGCCAGCCTGGCGTTGCCGACGCGCGTCGAGGCCCGGTTGCCCCTCGATGGCGGCGAAGTCTCCGTCGCGATGGGCGACCGGCTGGCGCTCCGTGCGCGCAGCACCGACCTCGGCACCGGCGTCCGCATCCGCCTGGGCGGCGGCAGCGTGGCCGAGCCGCCACCCGATGACGGTCTGGTCGCCACCGGTCGCGCCGCC
>DATINB010000309.1:0-3252 GCA_035474775.1 Luteimonas sp. | reverse complement strand
GCGTGCCGTCGGTCAGTTCGAGCGGCGACTCGGCGCGGCCTTCCAGGGTGAAGGGATTGCCGCGCCAGCGCCCGTCGCCCTCGATCGCGATCGGCGCCGAACCCTGCGGCCCGTCACCCCGCTGGCTCGCCACTGCGATGTCGATGGAGGTCTTGCCGGCCGGGTCGTCGAAGCGCAGGCGACCTGCGTCGATCCAGAGTCGACGGAAACGCGGGCCCGCGCCGCCACCGGATTCCTCGAAGGTCCAGTTGTTGCCCTCGGGGCCGGTTTCCAGGAGCACATCGGGTTTCACCAGGCGCAGCAGCGGGATGCTCAGCTCGCGCCGGAACAGCAACGTCAACGGCTCGACGCGCAGTTCCAGCAGGTCGGCCGAGGCCATGGTGTCCTCGCGCGCCCACGGCGCATTGGCGAACCGGATGCGCTCCGCGCGGATCACCGTGACCCTGCCGAGGTCGACGTCGAGGTTCCCGCCGATGTCCAGCGCCCGCCCGGTGCGGGCCTGAACCTGGCGCTCGATGGGCCCCTTGAACCAGTTCCAGTCCCAGAGCAGCACCAGCACCAGGATCGCCAGGCACAGCACGGCCAGCACGGTGAGCCACGGGTGGGCCGCGGCACGGTCGGTGGCGCGACGGACGCTGGAGCGCTGGGAGGACATGCCGGATCCGCATCGAACGATGCGGCCCACCTTCACCAGCGGTCGGTAAAGCGATGGTGAAGCCGCCGCCCACTCAGCGCGGCGGAAGGACCTGGGTGGTGACCGCGACGAAGTGCGATGCACTGCCGGCGATGCAGAACAGATGCCAGATCGCGTGCGAGTAGGGGATCGACGCCCGATGATAGAAATAGGTGCCGCCGGTATAGAACACGCCGCCCGCCACCATCCAGCCGAACGCCCAGGCATCGAGCGACGCCATCACCGGCTTGATCGCCACCAGCACCAGCCACCCCATGGCGACGTAGATCCCGGTCGACAACAGCCTGAAGCGGCCGGTGTAGAACAGCTTGAACACGACGCCCGCGAGGGCCAGCGTCCAGACCGTGCCGAACAGCCACCAGCCCACCGTATCGCGCAGGGCGACCAGGGTGAACGGCGTATAGCTGCCGGCGATGAGCAGGTAGATCGCGCAGTGGTCGAACACCTTGAGGCGGCGCCTGGCGACCGGCGAGCGCGCGCTGTGGTAGAGCGCCGAGGCGAGGTACAGCAGGAACAGGCAGATCGAGAACACGATCGCCGAAGCGACCTGCCAGCCGTCGCCACGCAGGACCACCAGCACCACGAGGATGGCGCCGGCCAGCAGTGCGGCCAGGGCGCCGGCGGCGTGGGTCAGCGCACTCGCGGCTTCTTCCCGCTGGGCCCGTTCGTCCGCGAACAGGCCGGCTGCCTCGGCGGCGAGTCCCCCGCCGGGGCCGGGGACAAGCAGCGGTCGCTCAGGCATTACCGCCTGCCTCACGGCAACGGCGCGGCGCGACGCCGTCCTGCTGGAGTTCGACCACGGCGCCGATGCGCCGCAGTCCCACGCGCTCGCCGACATAGACCTCGCCTCCGGCCTCCGCGCTGGCGGCTGCGGACACCGGCGCGGTGGCGATGCTCGCGTCGGGCAGGGTGATGTTGGCGCGCCCGCCGGAAAAGGTGACGCGCAGGTCGCTGCCGTCGTCGCAGCCGTAGAGGAGGTCGGCATTCTCGGCGAGCGGCGCGGTGGCCGTGTCGGCGGGCGGCAGTTCGATCGGCGTGGAGACGCCACTGCGCACGGCCTCGTCCGCGGACGGCACCTCGATGGCCGGCCCGCGGGTGGCGGCCTGCGGGGCAGGGGCGGGGCGGGCGGCCGCAACGGGTGCGGGCGCTGGATCCGGCTGGCATGCGGCACTGCCCAGCGCAAGGACGATGGCGGCGACGCGGGGCGGGATCTTCAAGGCGGACTCCATGCATCGGGCGGCGGTGGCCGCGAGACGCATTGTTAGCACACTCATCCGGGCGCGCATTCCAGCGACGGCGCGTTCGCGGACGCGCGGCGACCGCGCTGGCGAGCACACCGTCGAGGTCAGCCGGCGGGGACGGCCTGCGCGTGCTCGCGGGTGGCCATCAACCGCACGTCCGGCCAACGCTCGCCGACCAGCTGCAGGTTGATGCGCGTGGGCGCCAGGTAGACCAGCTCCCCCGCGCCATCGACGGCCAGGTTCATGGCGTTCTTGTCGCGGAATTCCTCCAGCTTGCGCGCGTCGTCGCAGCGCACCCAGCGCGCGGTCGCCACGCCGACCGGTTCGAAGGCCGAATCCACGCCGTACTCGTCCTTCAGGCGGTACGCCACCACGTCGAACTGCAGCACGCCGACCGCGCCCAGGATCAGGTCGTTGGACATCATCGGCTTGAAGAACTGGGTGGCGCCTTCCTCGCTGAGCTGGGCCAGGCCCTTCTGCAACTGCTTCAGCTTCAGCGGGTCGCGCAGCCGTGCCCGCCGGAACAGCTCGGGTGCAAAATTGGGGATGCCGGTGAACGCCAGCGCTTCGCCCTCGGTGAAGGTGTCGCCGATGGAGATCGTGCCGTGGTTGTGCAGGCCGATGACGTCGCCGGGCCAGGCCTCGGCGGCGATCTCGCGGTCGCTGGCCATGAAGGTCAGCGCGTTGGCCAGCTTGTGTTCCTTGCCGGTGCGCACGTGATAGGCCTTCATGCCGGCCACGAAATGGCCGGAGCAGATGCGCAGGAACGCGACGCGGTCGCGGTGCATCGGGTCCATGTTGGCCTGGATCTTGAACACGAATCCGCTGAGCCTGCTTTCGTCCGGCGCGACGTCGCGCGTGGTGGTGCCACGCGGCCGCGGCGCAGGTGCCTGCTCGACGAAGAAGTCCAGCAGCGGCTGGACGCCGAAATTGTTGACCGCCGAACCGAAGAACACCGGCGTCTGCCGCCCGGCGCGATACGCCGCTGCATCGAACGGATGCGATGCGCCCTGCACCAGCTCCAGCTCGTCGCGCAGCTCGCGCAGCATCGCGGCGCCGATGCGCGCCTCGACCCGGGGATCGTCCAGCGAGGCGAAGATGGTGGAGTCCTGGCGGGTGAAATTGCGTCCGGGCTCGTACAGGTGCACCTCGCCGCTGACCAGGTGCACCACGCCCTTCAGGCGCGAACCCATGCCGATGGGCCAGGTCACCGGCGCGCACTGGATGCCGAGCACGCTTTCCACTTCATCCAGCAGCTCGATCGGGTCGCGGCCCTCGCGGTCCAGCTTGTTGATGAAGGTCATGATCGGCGTATCG
>DATINB010000308.1:0-3809 GCA_035474775.1 Luteimonas sp. | reverse complement strand
GCGGGCGGGGACGGTGTTTCGGAGTGGGGGTGGGGGTTCGAACAGATCGCCGGTGGTGGCGATCGACTCGGGTGGGAAGAGCTCGCCGCCGGTGGCGGCTCCTACAGGAGCGGAGCCGTCACCCTTTGCGGCGCGCAGGATGCCGGCCAGCACGTCACCCGCTTCCACCGACGGCAGCTGGTCGGGATCGCCCAGCAGCACCAGGCGCGCGCCGTCTGCGACGGCTTCCACCAGCTTGGCCATCAGCGGCAGGTCGATCATCGAGGCTTCGTCGACGACCACCACGTCGAACGGCAGCGGGTTGTCGGCGTGGTGGCGGAACCGGGGGCTGTCGGGGATGGTGCCGAGCAGGCGGTGCAGGGTGGTGCCGGCCAGCGGCAGGTTGCCGAGCAGCGTGGCGTCGACGCCGGCATTGATGAGTGCATGCACGGCCTTGCGCACGCTCTCGGCCATGCGTTCGGCGGCGCGGCCGGTGGGCGCGGCCAGCGCGATGCGCGACGCGGGCGCGCCGGCCTGCAGCGCCTGCGCGACCAGCAGCACCAGCAGGCGCGCGGTGGTGGTGGTCTTGCCGGTGCCGGGGCCGCCGGTGATGAGCACCAGGTTGTGGCCGAGCGTGGTGGTGGCGGCTTGGGCCTGGAGGTCGGGGGCGGGTGCGGCGTTGCCGGTGGTGCGTGCGGCGTCTGCCGTGGACGACGGCAGGGATTCGCCCGGGAACAGCCGGGCGAACAGTGGGCTTAAGCACGCGCTGTCGCGCGGTGCCACCGCGTGCCCGCCGATGCGGCGCAGGCCCAGCGCCAACCGGCGCTCGTACTCGCGGTAGCGGCGCAGGTAGAGCAGGCCGTGCTCGTACACCAGCGGGGCGTCGACGGCGGATTCGGCATTGCCGGTGTCGGGCGTGGCGACCCAGCGCGAGGCCGTGAGCGCGGCGCGCCAGGCATCCGGCGCGGGCCAGTCGATGGCGGCGTCGACCAGGCGTTGCGGTTCGCCAAGGTCGAAGCCGGCGTGGCCGTTGGCGACCGCGAGCGAGGCGAGTGCGGCGGCGGCCAGCACCTCATCCGGCGTGTCCGGATCCAGCCGGCGCAGGCTCTGCGCCAGTGCGTGGTCCAGCGTGCGCAGGGCGCCGGCCTGGCCGAGTTGCTGCAGCAGGGTCATGCGGCGGCCTGCCCGGGTGGGCCGGCGAACAGCGCATCCAGCGCGTGCACCAGCGCCGGTTCGAAGCGCCAGGCCTGCACGCCTGGCGCATCGCTGCGCGTGGCATCCAGCCCGCGGCAAAAGAGATAGCGCACTCCACCGAAGTCGCGCGCGTAGTCGTAACCGCCGCCATCCTTGCCGGCCGCGCCCAGGCGGAAGCGCAGCCAGCGGTGCAGCGCGAGGGTGTAGATCAGCGCCTGCAGGTCGTACTCGCTATGCGCCATGGCCTCGGTGAGCTGCGCGGGGCCGTAGCCAGGCAGGCGATTGGACTTGTAGTCGGCCACGTACCAGCGGCCGTCGTGGCGGTAGGTGAGGTCGATGAGGCCGGTCATCAGGCCTTCCAGGCGGCGGCGCGTGCCGAAGCCCTGGCGTGCCGTGAGCAGACCATGGGCGTGCAGCAAGGCGAGCAGCGCGTCGATGGCGGTGGGTGCCAGTGCGAACTGGAATTCGATCTCGGCGCGGCGGTCGTCCGCCGGCACGTCGGCCAGGCGCACGCCTTCGGGCAGGGCCACGGTGAGCGTCTGCCCGATCAGGGGACTCAGCACGTCGATGCCGTCGTGCACGTCTTCGTCGCCGTAGCCGGCGTGGCGCAGGCGGTCGACGAGGATGGTTTCTTCGGCTGCCGGCGGGGCGTCGCCGGGCGTCCAGCCGGCCCACTGCGCGAAGTCGGTGCGCTCGAGCACGTCGTGCAGCACCACGCCGAAGCGGGTGCCGGCGAAGCGGGCGTCGAACGCGCCGGCATCGGTGCCGGGGCCCACCTCGGTGGCGGCATCGGCATCGGTCGCGGGTTCGTCGTGGCCGCCGGGCAGGGCCTGGGTGACGCTGGCGGAGGCGTCCACACCGCCCTCGGCATTGGCCAGCTGGGTGAAGCTGTAGACCCACCAGTCGCTGGCGAGCGCGCGCTGGGCGATGCGCGCGGGCGGCACGGCGTCGGTGGTGAGCGGCGGCAGCCAGGGCAGCGTGGCCGGAGGCGTGCTGTCGTCGATGGCGATGGCCGGGCCGAGGCCTGCGGCCAGCGCGGCGGCGTCGGACACCATGTCGTGCAGGGGTGCGCGTTCGCAGTTGCAGAAGCGGCCGCTGGCCAGCCACAGCGCATGGCGCGCGCGGGTGAGGCCGACGTAGAGCAGGCGCGCGTCCTCGGCGCGTTGCGACTTGCCCCAGGCTTCGCGCGCCTCCTCCCAGCCGGAGGTGGCCTGCAGCAGGCGCCAGTGCAGCACGCGTGCGCCGGCGTCATCCGGCACGCTGACGTGCAGCCCGGCACTGCGCGTGGGCGCGCCGATGCCGGCGAACGGCAGGAACACCAGCGGGTACTCGAGGCCCTTGCTCTTGTGCAGGGTGACCACCTGCACGCGGCGCGCGTCGGACTCCAGGCGCAGCAGCTGGCTCTCGTCGTCCGGGTCGGCCTGGGCGATGGCGCGCGACAGCCACTCGACCAGGCCGTGCAGGCCGAGCGCGTGCGCCTGTGCTTCCTGCAGCAGTTCGGCCAGCTGCAGGTAATTGGTGAGGCGGCGCTCGCCGTCGAGCAGGCCGAGCAGGCGGCCGGCGTGCTGCGCGCACAGGTCGGTGACGAGCGCCAGCGGGCCGCCGCGCTGCAGGCGCTCGCGCCAGGCGAGCGCGGTGAGCTGCCAGGTGCGCAGCGCCTCGCCGTCCTCGTCGAGCGCGGCGATGTGCGCGGCGTCCTCGCCCACCAGCACGGTGGACAGCGCCATGCGCAGACGGCTGTCGTCGGCGCCGTGCAATAGCGCCAGTAGCAGCGCGTGCAGGTCGCGCGCCTCGGGGGTTTCGAACAGGCTCTGACGGCCGGCGGCCACCGCCGGGATGCCGGCCATGGCCAACGCGGTGCGGATGCGCGTGGCCTCGGCGTGGCTGCGCACCAGCACGGCGATGTCGCCGGGCTGGACCGGGCGGCCGTCGATGCTGGCGTTGCCCGCGCGCGCATCGCACAGCACGCGGTGGATGGCGGCGACGCAGGCCTCGGTGGCGAGTTCGCGTGAGCGGGTGGCGTTGTGGTTCCTGGCCTTGCCGCGCGGGTCGGCCTCGGGGGGTGGTGCGCGCCACAGGGTGAGTGCGGGCGCGGGTGTGCCGTCGCGCAGGTAGTCGTCGTCGCGGCGCACGCCGCCGGGGGCGACTTCGCGGAACTCGATGCGTGCGTCCACGAACGGCGGTGACTTGGCCTTGCCTTGGTCGTACGCGTACTGGGCCTGCCCGTACAGCGCGCCCACCGCCTCCAGCACGCTGGGACGCGAGCGGAAGTTGAGGGCGAGCAGTGGCGCGGGCGTGGCGGTGGCGCGTGCGGCGAGGTAGGTCTCGACGTCGCCGCCGCGGAAGCCGTAGATGGCCTGCTTGGGGTCGCCGATGACGAACAGCGCCGGTGCGCCGCTGGCCTTGCCGAAGACGCGCTCGAAGATGCGCCACTGGCGGGCGTCGGTGTCCTGGAACTCGTCGACCAGGGCCACGGCGTATTGCGTGCGCAGGCGGGCGACGAGGGCGTCGGCGCGGGCGCGGTGCTCGGCGGCCATTGGGTCGGTGTTGTCGAAGTTGCCGTCAACATCGACATGGACCTCGAGGTCGGCGTTGGCGTTGGCGTTGGCGTTGGCGTTGGCGTTGGCGTTGGCGTT
>DATINB010000307.1:0-10646 GCA_035474775.1 Luteimonas sp. | reverse complement strand
GGCTGGTCCCCGACCACCAGGGAATCGTGCACAACACCATGCAGGACGCCGCGCTGGGCGCGTTCAAGGTGTCCGACCAGATGGCCGTCGGCGAAGGCAGGTGGTGGGGCGGCGAACCGATCTGGGTGGGCGCGGCGCGCGCAGGCATGTCCTCCGCGGCGCTGTTCTGGCCCGGCAGCCAGGCCGACATCGCCGGGCGCCGCCCGACGCGCTGGCTCCCCTACGACGCCACCATGCCCATCGACGCGCGCATCGACACCCTCGCCGGCTGGCTGTCGGAAGGCGCCGCCACGCGGCCCCGGATCGCGGTGATGTACCTGGAGACCGTGGACGAAGCCGCGCATGCCCACGGCCCGCACTCGCCGCAGGCCCACGCGGCGGTGCGCCGCGTCGATGCCGCGCTGGGGCGCCTGCTGGCGCACCTGGACGGGAAGGGGCGCCGGCGCCACACCAACCTGCTGGTGGTGTCGGACCACGGCATGGCCACCGTCCCGCCCGGTCGGGTGATCGCGGTCGAGGACATGGTGCCGCTCGAAGAAGCCGTGGTGGTGACCGTCGGGCAGGTGATCACCGTGGCGCCACGCCGTGGACAGGATACCGCCGTCGCCCGCCGGCTCCTCGGCGCGCACGCGCAGTACGACTGCTGGCGCAAGGACGCGCTGCCACCACGCTGGCGCTACGGCACCCACCCGCGCATCCCCCCCATCGTGTGCCAGATGCACGAGGGCTGGGATGCGCTCGCGCGCGAGTCGATCGCCATGCGTCCCGCCCACGAGCGGGGCTCGCACGGCTACGATCCCGAGTCCCCGGCGTTGCGCGCATTGTTCGTGGCCAGCGGACCCGCCTTCCGCCGTGGCGCGACCCTGCCACCGTTCCCGAACGTCGACGTCTATGCGCTGCTGGCCGCCCTGCTGGGCATCACGCCGGCACCGCACGATGGCGACGCCGCGCGGCTGTTGCCGGCACTGCGCGGGGACGGGCCGGTCGGTGACGACGGACCGGACTGAGTCGTCGTGGCTGCGCGCCCCCGCGCTCAAAGCGCCGGGCGCACCCCCCTGCAGGGATTGCCGACGGCCAGCATGCCGGCCTCGACGTCGCGCGTGACCACGCTGCCGGCACCGATCACCGCGCCATCCCCGATGGTGACTCCGGCCAGGATCAGGGCGCCGCCGCCCACCCAGACATCGGATCCGATGGTGACCGGCGCGCCGTTTTCCTGGGTTCGCCGCAGGGTCGGATCCATGGGATGCAGCGGCGTGAGGATCTGCACGCCGGGGCCGAACAGCGTGTGGTCGCCGATGCGCACCTCGCAGACGTCGAGCACCGTGCAGTTGAAGTTGAAGAACACGCCGCGGCCCACGTGCAGGTTCGCGCCGTAGTCGCAGAAGAATGGCGGTTGCAGCCACACATCGTCGCCGCCGCTGCCGAACAGTGCGCGCAGGATGCCGCGTCGGCGCTCCGGCTCCGACTCGCGCGTGGCATTGAGGTCCAGGCACAGGTCGCGCGCGCGGGCGCGTGCCCGCACCAGCTCCGGGTCGTGCGGGTCGTACAGCGCACCGCGGAGCATCTTCTGGCGCTCGGTCTGCATCGTCATCTCCCGCTGGCCTGCGCGGATGCTACCCGCACGCACGACACTGCCTGCGTGGCGTCCTGGCCCACGCGCGCCACCTCGCCCATGCCAGCACCGGCATCGATGTCCGAAAGCGGCCAGTCCGCGACCCGCGCCGGTGATACGTTGGCCCCATGCCCGAGCGCGCCCACCACGCCGCACTGCCTGATCGCCGCATCTGCGAGCGCGCACGGTTGAGCCGCGATGCCCGCTTCGACGGCCTGTTCTTCACCGCGGTCACCAGCACCCGGATCTACTGCCGGCCGGTGTGCCCGGCGCCGGCGCCGAAGCCCGCCAACGTGCGCTACATGGCCAGCGCCGCCGCGGCCGAGGCGGCGGGCTTCCGCCCCTGCCTGCGCTGTCGCCCGGAGCTGTCGCCCGCCGACGGCAGCTGGCGGCGTGGCGACATCGTGCTGGCGCGTGCGCTGCGGCTGATCGACCAGGGCCTGCTGGCCGAGCACCCGCTTTCGACGCTGGCCGCGCAGGTGCACGTGGGCGAACGGCAGCTGCGACGGCTGTTCGTCGAGCGCCTGGGCGTGGCACCGACCGGCGTGCACGGCACGCGCCGGCTGCTGTTCGCCAAGCAGCTGCTCAGCGAGACGCGCCTGCCGATCACCGAGGTGGCGCAGGCGGCCGGATTCGGTAGCCTGCGCCGCTTCAACGCGACGTTCCAGGCCGCCTATCGCATGGCGCCACGCGACCTGCGACGCCGCGACCACGACGCGCCCGCCGCTGGCGAGGCGCTGGTGCTGCGCCTCGGGTACCGGCCCCCTTACGACTTCGCCGCCATGCTGCGGTTCCTCGGCAACCGCGCACTTCCGGGCATCGAGGTCGTGGACGCGCAGGGCTACGCACGCGCGTTCGCAGTGGGCGGAGCCAGCGGCTGGCTGCGCGTGTCGCGCTGGCCGGGCCGTGGCGACGCGGCGCACGCGCTGCGGCTCGACGTCCACGGCGCGCCGGCGGGGGCCTTGCAGGACCTGGTCGCACGCGTGCGGCGGATGTTCGACCTCGACGCCGACCCCGGGGCGATCGCGCGGGTGCTGCGCGCCGACCCGCGCCTGCGCCCGCTGCTGCGCGCGCGCCCGGGCCTGCGCCTGCCCAGCGGCTGGGATGGATTCGAGATCGCCGTCCGCGCGGTGGTGGGCCAGCAGGTCAGCACGCGGGCGGCACTGACGGTCGCCACGCGGCTGTCGCGCCGCTTCGGCACGCCGCTGCCGGACGGCCCGGCGGCGCGCGGGTTCGCGCATCTGTTTCCAACCCCGCAAGCACTCGCCGATGCCGATCTCGCTGGCCTGGGTCTGACCGGCGCGCGTGCCGACACGGTGCGCGGCGTGGCACGGGCGCTGCTGGACGGGCGGGTGGACTTCCGCGTCGACCGCACGCTGGATGCATTCGTGGCGCGGTGGACGGCATTGCCCGGGATCGGTGCGTGGACTGCCCAGTACATCGCATTGCGCGCACTCGGGCATCCCGACGCATGCCCTGTGGAGGATCTCGTGCTGCAGCGCGCGCTGCCTGCCGATGGCGCGCGGCTCACGGCCCGCGCGCTGCACGCGCACGCCGAGCAGTGGCGGCCCTGGCGCGGCTATGCGGCACTGCATCTGTGGCATGCGGCAGCAGAAGCGGCCGCCCCGACTCCACCCGACCTGCCTACCCCTGATCCCGGATCCTCGCCATGACCGTGCACACCACCACGCTGGACACACCGATCGGGCCGCTGTTCCTGGCCGCCTCGGATGCCGGGCTCCACCGCATCGAGTTCGCGCTGCCGCGGTACCCCGTCGCACGCGATCCGCAATGGCGCGACGGCGACCATCCGGTCCTGGCGCGGGCAGTGGTGCAGTTGCGCGACTATTTCGCGGGGACGCGGCGCACCTTCGACCTGCCGCTGGCGCCCTCCGGCACGCCGTTCCAGCGCCAGGTCTGGGACGCGCTGTCGACCATCGGCTTCGGGCAGACGTGGAGCTACGTGCAGCTGGCACGCGCCATCGGGCGCCCGGCCGCGTCGCGTGCGGTGGGCGCCGCCAACGGCCGCAACCCGCTGCCGATCGTGGTGCCTTGCCATCGCGTCATCGGCGCGGGCGGTGCGCTGACCGGCTTCGCCGGCGGATTGCCGACCAAGGAATATCTGTTGCACCTGGAAGGCGCCCTGCCCCTTCAGCGCAGGCTGGCCTGAGCCGCCACGGTGTCGCCGGCATAGCCTGGCGTGAGCCGTCACGGTGTCGCCGGCACACCCTGGCCTGAGCCGTCACGGTGTCGCCGGCTGCTTCTCAGGTTGACAACAGCGAGCGCATGGCCTGGGCATACTCGATTGCGACCGCATCGCGGCCTGCGTGGCGGCCGTCGCGGACCACCTCGCGGCCGGCCACCGTCACGGCCTGGACCAGCGGGCGATTGCCGCTGAAGATCAAGCAGTCGGCGATCGCCCCGGCGCTCCCGGCGGCCAGCAGCGGCGATGCGCCGTCGAGCTCCACGCGGTCGTCGACTGCGGCAAATCCGGTGGCGGCAGCGGCGGATGCCTGCACGCCGGCAAGCAAGGTGTCGCCGGCACTGGGCCGCGCCGCGGAGGTTGCGATGGTGCGGCGCCCGCTCGCCAACCGCTGGCCATACTCCAGCCAGCGCAACTCCTCGACCGGCGACACCGAGATGTGCGAATCCGAGCCGATGCCCCACGCACCGCCGGCATCCAGGTAGGCGCGGAACGGGAACAGGCCATCGCCGAGGTTGGCCTCGGTGGTGGGGCAGATGGCGGCGGTCGCGCCGCTGGCGGCGAGGCCGGCGATCTCGGCGTCGTCGAGGTGGGTGGCATGCACCAGCGTCCAGTGCGCACCGACGGCGGCGTTGTCCAGCAGCCATTGCACCGGCCGCGCGCCACGCTGCGCGATGCACTCGTCCACTTCCGCAACCTGTTCGGAGACGTGGATGTGCACGCGCGCATCCGGCGGCAGGGCAGCCAGGACCGCGTGCATCGCATTTGCAGGCACCGCGCGCAGGCTGTGAAGTGCGCACCCGACACGCAGACGTTCGCCGACCTCGGCTTGCAGCGTGTCCAGCAGGCGCAGGTAGCCTTCGACGTCGTGTCCGAAACGCCGTTGCCGTGCATCCAGCGGTCGGCCATCGAAGCCGCCGGCCATGTACAGCACCGGCAGCAGCGTGAGGCGGATGCCGGTGTCGCGCGCCGCCGCGATGAGCGCGCGCGACATCGCGGCCGGGTCCGCGTAGGGCCGGCCATCCGGCGCGTGATGCAGGTAATGGAACTCGCAGACGGTGGTGAACCCGACCTCCAGCATCTCCACGTACAGCTGCGAGGCCACCGCGTGCAGCGTGTCGGGATCGAAAAGCCCGGCCATGCGGTACATCGTCTCGCGCCAGGTCCAGAACGAGTCCGCCGGGTTGGTCTGGCGTTCGGCCAGGCCCGCCATCGCGCGCTGGAAGGCATGCGAATGCAGGTTGGCGATCCCGTGGACGCGCCAGCCGGAGCCGGATCGGGCGACGGTCTCGAGTTGGGCGGACATCGACGGGTGGCCGGTTGCGGGGGTGCGCTAGGCTACCGCGTCGATGCCGGGAGACGCCCATGCTGGAATCCGCCGCCGTGCTGCTCGCCACGCTCCTCGCCGTGGTGGTCGTCGTGCTGATGGCACGCCAGCGGCTGCGGCAGCCCGGAGCGCACCGCAGCCGCCGCGACCGCGACGCGTCGGGCGGCGCCGATGGCGCCGCGGGATCGGCTGCACCCGACGACTGGCGCACCGTCGACGGCGACGGACCACGGGGCGATGCGCACGGGAGCGCGGGCGGCGACGGCGATGGCGGTGGCGGCGGTGACTGAGCGCTGGGACGGGCTCGCGCTCGGCGGAACGCTGGCGACCCTCGACGCGGACACCGGCTACGGCCTGGTCGACGACGGCGCGCTGGGCTGGCATGACGGTGTGCTGGTGTTCGTGGGCGCGCGCGCCCGGCTGCCAGGCGATCCGCACGCACTGGCCCATGAGGTGCACGACGTCGGCGGCGACTGCATCACGCCCGGCCTGGTCGACTGCCACACCCACGCTGTGTTCGCGGGCAATCGCGCCGTGGAGTTCCAACAGCGGCTGCAGGGCGCCCGCTACGAGGACATCGCACGTGCGGGCGGCGGCATCCTGTCGACGGTGCGGCACACGCGCGCAGCCGACGAGCAGGCACTGCTGGCGCAATCGCTGCCACGCGTCCGTGCGCTAGTGGCGGATGGCGTGACCACGCTGGAGATCAAGTCCGGCTACGGGCTGGACTTCGACAACGAACGCAAGATGCTGCGGGTGGCGCGCGCCGTCGGTGAGGCCCTCGGCATCACCGTGCGCACGACCTTCCTCGGTGCACATGCGCTGCCGCTCGAGTTCACGGGGCGCGCGGATGCCTACATCGAGGCGGTCGCCGACTGGCTGCCACGTCTCCACGACGAGCGGCTGGTCGATGCGGTGGACGCGTTCTGCGAGCGCATCGGCTTCAGCGTTGCGCAGACACGACGGATCTTCGAGGTCGCGCGTGCGCTGGGCCTGCCGGTCAAGCTGCATGCGGACCAGCTCAGCGATGGCGACGGCGCGGCCCTGGTCGCCGAATTCGGCGGGCTCTCGGCAGACCACGTCGAACACACGTCCGAGGAGGGCGTACGGGCGATGGCGGCGGCGGGGACCGTCGCGGTCCTGCTGCCGGGTGCCTTCCACGTGCTGCGCGAGACGCGGCTGCCGCCGCTCGACCTGTTCCGTGCCCACGGCGTGCCGATGGCGGTCGCCACCGACTGCAACCCCGGCACGTCGCCGCTTCTCTCGCTGCGCCAGGCGATGCAGCTGGCCTGCACGCATTTCCGCCTGACCCCGGAGGAAGCGTTGCGCGGCGCCACGGTGCATGCCGCGCGTGCCCTCGGCCTCCACGACCGCGGCATCCTGCGCATCGGTGCACGCGCGGACTTCGTGCGCTGGCGCGTGCACGAACCCGCGGAGCTCGGCTACTGGCTGGGTGGGCAGCTCGCCGCGTCCGTGCATGCCGGCGGCGTTCGCGTGGCCTGACCAGCCACGGCCGCCGGCACCCGGTGCGGGGCGTTGCGGTTGCGGTTGCGGTTGCGGTTGCGGCTACCGTTGGCGTTGGCGTTGGCGCCACGGGCTCCGGCCCGTGGCGGCAGCGGCACCCGATCGCCGGCAATGGTGTAATCCACATCCGCTCCGCAGGGACACGCCCGCGATGAATCGATCGATCCGTATCTGCACCACTCTGGTGGCGATGTCACTGGCCCAGGCGGCAACCGCCGCGCCGCTGCCTGCCGCTGCTGCGCGCACCTTGGCGCAGGACACGGTGATCGTCGATACCCACATCGACGCCCCCGGCATCCTGCTCGAGACCTGGGCCGACCTCGGCAACTCCGCGCCGGATCGCGAGTTCGACTTTCCGCGCGCGCGACAGGGTGGGCTGGACGTCGCCTTCATGTCGATCTACACGTCGGCCCGCCAGGACGAGGACGGCAGCGCCTGGCAGGTCGCCAACGCGATGATCGACGGGGTCGAGGCGCTCGCCGCGCGGCACCCCGACCGCTTCGCACTCCTCACCTCGCCGCGCGACGTGGAGCGCCTGCGCGCCGGGGGGCGCGTGCTGCTGCCGCTGGGGATGGAGAACGGCGCACCGATCGGCGACGACCTGTCGCGCCTGGCGTTCTTCTTCGATCGCGGCGTGCGCTACATCACCCTGGCGCACAGCGCCAACAACCGCATCAGCGACTCGTCGTACACGCTGGAGAAGCGCTGGGATGGCCTGAGTCCGTTCGGGCGCGAGGTGGTCACCGAGATGAACCGGCTCGGCATCATGGTCGACGTGTCGCACCTGTCCGATGCCGCGGTGCGTGCCGCCATCGCCACCAGCTGGGTGCCGGTGATCGCCAGCCATTCGGCGCTGCGCCACTTCACGCCCGGTTTCGAGCGCAACCTCAGCGACGCGCTGCTGGTCGCGATCGCCCGCGATGGCGGGGTCGTGCAGATCCCGTTCGGCACGGCGTTCGTCAATCCTGACGCAGCCGCGGCCACGCAGGCCTATTTCCGTGCCGTCGATGCCTTCGAAAAGGCCAACCTGGCGCTGCAGGCCTCCGGCGAGCCGGTGCGCGATCGCGCCGCCTTCGAATCGGCCTGGGACGCGGCGCATCCGATGCCGGCGACCGACATGGAAGCGGTGCTCGTGCAGATCGACCATGCGGTCAGGCTGGCCGGCATCGACCACGTCGGCATCGGCTCCGATTTCGATGGCGTGAGTGGCCACCTGCCCGAAGGGCTGCGCTCGGTGGCGGACTACCCCAACCTCATCGCGGCGCTGCAGGCCCGGGGCTACGCCGACACCGACATCCGCAAGATCCTGGGCGGCAACCTGCTGCGGGTCTGGGCCACCGTCGAGGATGGCGCCCGGCACTGACACCCGGGCATGAAAAAGCCCGCTTGCGCGGGCTTCGTCGTCCGCTGGCGCGGAGTCAATCCTTGGCGACGGTCTTCTTGGCCACGACCTTCTTCGCCGGCGCCTTGTTGGCCGTGTTCGACGAGGTGGTGCGGGTGGCGGCGATCGTCTTCTTCGCCACCGGCGCGGCGTAGTCGCCGGCAGCCTTCGTGGTCACCTGCGACCGCGAATTGCCGTAGCTGGAGTTGAAGCGCTTGCCCTTGGCGGTCTTGCGGTCGCCCTTGCCCATCGGTGGTGCTCCTGATCGTGGATAGCGTGCGTGCGCCCGGGGCGCTGCAGGGCGCGAATGCTAGCACGCGGCACCCGTTCAGCGTGGCGGGGTGCCCGCGGCCACGTGGGTCAGCCTCAGGTTGACCACGTGCGCCGCGGCCAGCATCAGGCCACCCACCGTCATCACCACGGCATGCAGGATGGAATGGTCGTGCAGGTGCGAGAACGCGCCCGCCCACACCAGAGCGAGGCCGGGCAGCAGCAGCGCCCACGCCCGGAACGCGCGATGGCGCCGGTAGCCCAGGCTCAGGGTCGTCGCACCCAACAGGGACGCGAACACCACGAACGCCTGGTCGAGGTCGATCCAGCCGCCCAGGCCCAGCCCGAATGCCGGCAGCAAGGCCAGCGCCAGTGGCAGCAGCGCGCAGTGCACGGCGCACAGCAGCGAGGCGGCGAACCCGACGCGGTCTGCGCGGCGCAAGGCGGATTGCGATGTGGCCATGACTTTTGGCTTGTGTGATCCAATTCGAAACATTATAACATTCCGTCTGTCCTCCTAGTCTAGCGCACCCCACATGATCCCGATGCCACTCCCCCGCAGCCGCCTGTTCCTTGCACTGGCCCTGGTGGCCCTTCCCACCGCGCATGCCCTTGCCCAGGACGACCTGCGCCACGATCCGGTGAAAGACCTGTCCGCGATCGTCGTGCGTGCCAGTCCGCTGCCGCGCACCGCGGAAGACCTGACACGCCCGGTCGAGGTGCTGGCCGGCGAGCGCCTCGACGAAGCCAAGGCCAATTCGCTCGGCGAAACGGTCTCGCGCCTGCCGGGCGTGCAGTCCTCGTATTTCGGGCCCGGCGTCGGGCGCCCGATCATCCGCGGTCTGGAGGGTGCGCGCGTACAGGTGCTGAGCGACGGGCTGAGCGCGGGCGACGTGTCGACCGTGAGCGTCGACCACGCCGTCTCGATCGAGCCGTTCCTGGCCAGCCAGATCGAGGTGCTCAAGGGGCCGGCCACGTTGCTCTATGGCAGCGGGGCCATCGGCGGCGCGGTCAACGTGGTGGACGGTCGCATTCCCGAAGCGGTGACCGGGCGTCCGCTGGAAGGCCGCGCCGAGCTGCGCGCCGGCAACGTCAACGACGAGAAGACCGGCATGGTGCGCCTCGACGGCACCAGCGCGTCCGGCAAGCTGGTGTTCCACTTCGACGCCCTGCACCGCGAGACCGGCGATTACGACATCCCGGGTTTCGCCGAGAGCGCGCGCTTGCGCGAGTCGGAACACGACCATGACCACGAAGACGAGCATGGCGGGGAAGAGGCCGAGGCCTTCGGCACGCTACCCAACAGTTTCGTGCGCACCGACAGCGGCGCGCTCGGCGTGTCGTATGTGGGCGACCGCGGCTTCCTCGGCCTGGGTGCCAGCCTGTTCAACACCCGTTACGGCGTACCGGGCCATGCCCACGCGCACGGCGAGGACGAGGGACACGGTCACGAGGACGAGGACGGCGACGCGCACGAGGAAGACGGTGAGGCCGCGGTCCGCATCGTCATGGACCAGCGCCGCCACGAAGTCCGCGGCGGGCTCGACGACCTCGGCGTATTCGACACCCTGCGCGTGAAGCTGGCCCGGACCGAGTACACCCATACCGAGTTCGAGGGCGATGCGGTCGGCACGGTGTTCGACAACGACACCGTCGAAGGCCGGCTGGAACTGGTGCACCGGGCCTGGGGCGGCTGGCAGGGCGCCTTCGGCCTGCAGGGCTCGCAGCGCGACTTCAGCGCGGTGGGCGACGAGGCGTTCGTGCCGGATTCGGAGTCGCGCGACCTCGGCGTGTTCTGGATCGGCGAACGCAGCTTCGGCGCGCTGGATCTCGAACTGGGTGCCCGGTACGACCGGAACGAGGTCGATGTCGAAGCCGGCAGTGCCATCGGGCCTTCGCGCAGCTTCGATGCCGCCAGCATCTCGGCATCGGCGCGCTGGAATCTCGGCGACGCGTTGCACCTGTCGTTCGGGCTCGACCGCGCGCAGCGATCACCCACCGCCGAGGAGCTCTACTCGAATGGCCTGCATGTGGCCACCCAGAGCTTCGAGTTCGGCAACCCGGAGCTCGACCTCGAGACCGCCAACCGGGCCGAGGTTGGCCTGCACTGGCACGCCGGTCCGCTGCGCGTGGGCGCGTCGCTCTACCAGGTGCGCTACGACGACTTCGTCTACCTCGCCGACACCGGCGTCGAGGATGGCGGCACCCCGGCCCGGGTGTGGAGCCAGTCGGACGCCCGCTTCACCGGCGCCGAGCTCGAGGCCGAATGGACGTTCCTCGAGAACGACACCGGCGCCTGGAGCGTGCGTGCCTTCGGCGACGTGGT
>DATINB010000306.1:0-6190 GCA_035474775.1 Luteimonas sp. | reverse complement strand
CGGTGCATGCCGAGCCGTCGACGGGTGCGCCCGTCGCGCCCGCCGCGCATGCCGGAGGCACGCCGGACCTGCCGCCCGCCGCGAGCTTCGATGCCGATCCGACACCCCCGCCTCGCGCGGCGCCGTCGCCGGCACCGGCCGACACCGAACTGGCCATGGAGACCTTCCGCATCGAGGTCGGCCACGTGCACGGCGTACAGCCCGGCAACATCGTGGGCGCCATCGCCAACGAAGCCGACCTCGAGAGCCGCTACATCGGGCGCATCGACATCCGCGACGACTACAGCCTGGTCGACCTGCCGGAAGGCATGCCGCGCGAACTCCTGGAGCATCTCAAGCGCGTCTACGTCTCCGGGCAGGCGCTGAAGATGCGACGGGCGGACGCGGCGGATGTCGCCGGCGGCGCGCGTCCGGGCAGAAAGCCGGGCGGCCCGCGGCCGCACGGGGACCGCCCGCAGGGCGACCGGCCACGCCCCCCCGGCAGCCCACGCCCGGGTGGCCCGCGGTCGGCACGCCCGCCGTTTCCGCCACGCACGCCGCACCGCAAGGGCCCACCGCGCGGCAACGGGTGAACCGCGGCCGGCTCAGGGGCCGAGGACGTGGACGACTTCCGCGATCGGCGGCCAGCCGAAGTACGGCGCCAGGAACCAGTAGCCGGCCACGACCACCAGCAGCCACAGCGCGATCCTGAGCACCACCCCGGCCACCTTGAATGCCAGGTACAGGCCCACGATCACCGCCACCAGGCCGAGCCAGCTCATGCGGCGTGAGCCACTGCATCGGATGGCGCGCACACCGCGTCGGCCAACGCGTGCAGGGTCGGGTCCACGGCGATGCGTGCGTCGAACACGAAGCAGCGACCCTCGAACCCTGCGCCACCCATCGCCTCGAAGTAGCCGAGGATGCCACCGTCGAGCTGGAGCACGTTGTCCATGCCCTGCCCGTGCATCCACGACACGGCCTTTTCGCAGCGGATGCCGCCCGTGCAGAAGCTCACGACCGTTGCATCGGCGAACTCGGTGCGGCGGGCCGCCACGGCGTCGGGCAGCTCGGTGAAGTTGTCGATCGGCAGCGAGCGGGCGCCGGCGAAGGTCCCATGCGCGACCTCTTCGCGGTTGCGGGTGTCGAGGAGCAGCAACCGACGGCCAACGTCGTCGACACCGCGTGCCATCCACCGCGCCAGGTCCACGGGCGCCACCACCGGCGCACGCTCCGCGCACGGCAGGCCATGGTCGCGACGGAACGCGATGATTTCGGCCTTGACCTTGACCTTGAGCCGTGCGAACGGCCGCGTGCTGCTGGCGCTGCGCCGCGTCAGGATCGCCGTCAGGCGCGGATCGCGCCGCAGCCAGGCGACGAACCCGTCGATGTCGTCGGCCGCGCCGGCCAGGAATAGGTTGATGCCCTCGCGCGCCACGATGACCGACCCCAGCAGGCGCGCCGCCCTGGCCTGGTGGCCGATCCTGTCGGCAAGCGCAGCAGGGTCGTCGACAGCGACGAATCGATAGGCGGCAATGCTGGTGTACATGGACCTAGTCTAGCGAAGCCGGCGACTTGCATGCCGCGACCGCCGGGTTCCGGACCGGCGCGGCGGCGTCGGTTCGCCGCAAGCCGAGCCGTCGGCGCGGGCCCGCCGTGGGGCCATGCCAGAATCCCGGCGATGATCCCGCGCCTCTCCGCCGGCACCCTCGCCGGGCTGCTGATCCCGCTGTTCACCTACGGCCCCTACTTCGTTGCGGCCGCGGCCATCGCCTGGGCCGCCTTCGCCGAGATGGTGCTCATCGCGGCCGCGTTGCTGTGCCTGGCGCCGATGTGGCTGCTGATGCGTCGCCAGCGCATCCGCGAGGGCGGGCTGACGTTCGGCCGGGCTTTCGCGACCGGACTCGGCATCACCTGCGTGGCCGCGGCCGTGACCGGGGCGGCCACCTGGGGCGTCTACGCGTTCACGGGCGGAGTCGTCCCGCAGGCCGTGCATGACGCCTACCAGCTGCAGCTGCGCACCGGCGGCGGCTCCGGTGCCGCCGTCGACGCCGGCCTCGCCGACCTCGCCGAGCTGCGCCCGCTGCTGTTCGACCCCGTGGTCCAGGCGCTCGGCACGTTGGTGACCGTGCTCGCTGCCGGCACAGTGGAGAGTCTGCTGGGCGCCTGGGCGCTGCGCGCTCCCGCGCGAATGCGGCGGCGGTGATGGGCACCGGCGTCGACGTGCTGGTGCTCGGCGCCGGTGCCGCCGGACTGATGGCCGCGCTCACCGCGGGACGTCGCGGGCGCCGCGTGGTGGTGCTCGAGCGCGCCAACCGGCCCGGCAAGAAGATCCTGATGTCGGGCGGCGGCCGCTGCAACTTCACCAACACCGGTACCACGCCGGCGCAGTTCATCTCGGCCAACCGGCACTTCTGCAAGTCGGCGCTGGCGCGCTACACGCCGCAGGATTTCGTCGCCATGGTGGATCGCCACGGCATCGCCTGGCACGAGAAGGAGCTCGGCCAGCTGTTCTGCGACGACTCTTCGAAGCAGATCGTCGCGATGCTGCTGGAGGAGTGCGCGCAGGCCGCGGTGCAGGTCATCGCCGACTGCCGCATCGACGGCGTGACCCGGGGTGTCGACGGCTTCGACGTGGCGACCTCCCACGGCGCTTTCACGGCCGCCTCGGTGGTGGTCGCCACCGGCGGCCTGTCGGTCCCGACCCTGGGCGGCAGCGGCTTCGGCTATGCACTGGCGCGGCAGTTCGGCCATCCGGTGCTGCCCACGCGCCCGGGCCTGGTGCCGCTGACCCTCACCGGGGTCCATGCCGAACGGCTGTCGGACCTGAGCGGGGTCGCCCTGCCGATCGAGGCCGGCAGCGGGGGCCAGGCCTTCCGCAATGCCATGCTCGTGACCCATCGCGGGCTCAGTGGGCCGGCCATCCTGCAGGTGTCCTCCTACTGGCAGCCCGGTGAGCCGCTGCGCATCGACCTGCTGCCAGGAATGGACGCCTTCGCATGCCTGCGCGCCGAACGCGCGGCGCGTCCTGGCGTCGAGTTGCGCACCGCGCTGGCCACGTGGCTGCCGAAGCGGTTTGCCCAGCGGTTGTGCGAGCACTGGCTGGACAGTCGGCCCCTGGCTCGCTACAGCGACCGCGAACTCGCCGCAATCGGCGACGTGCTCGGGGCATGGCCGGTGATTGCCAGTGGCACCGAAGGCTACCGGACCGCCGAGGTCACCCTGGGTGGTATCGACACGGATACCGTCTCGTCGGCCACCCTGATGTCGCGCCATGTGCCCGGCCTGTACTTCGTCGGCGAGGTGCTCGATGTCACCGGCTGGCTGGGCGGCTACAACTTCCAGTGGGCCTGGGCATCGGGCCATGCCGCCGGATCGGTCGCCTGAGTCAGCGCGGCGCCAGGTAGAAGGTGGATGCGCACAGCGTGGTGTCGCGCGCCGTGGCTGCCGGAATGCCGTCGCCCTGCAGCCCGATCACCTTGACCAGGACGTTGTCGCCCTCCGTATAGCTGGCGAGGGCCAGGTACCCGGTCTTCAGGCGCGCGCAGAACGCGTTGCCCGGCGCCTTGGTAGGCGGGGTCTCGTCGATCACCCGGCGCAATTCCACTGGCTGGTCGGCATCCATCATCATCACGTCCGCGTAGCGCTGGCCGGCGGTGAACTCGTCGCCACCGCGCACGATGGCCACGCGCTCGGTCACGAACAGGGCGCCGTTGGCCCCGGCGATGCGCGTGTCCTCGATGGTGACGCGGCCGGTGACCGCTTCCGCCACCGGATTGCCGGGTTCGAACACGCCCGTTGCCACCGCGCGCAGGGTCGGTGGCGCGGCACGCTCGATGGTGGCGTTGGAGGCGTCCGGTTCCAGGAGCGCACGCGGCGCCGGTGGCGGCGCGGAGGTGGGCGTGGCGGTCTGGGCAGGTGCCGGAGCGGCCGGCGATGCGTCGCGCGGGGCGCGCTCGCAACCGCCGGCTGCAGCCAGGGCGAGGCCGACCGTGGCCGACAGGCAGAACTTGCGGAAGGGAGCTGGGCTCAACGAGGAATCCATCGTGTGCGGGGTCGGCGCGATCATAAGCAGCGTTCGTTCAACAAACGTTAGCCGAATCCGGATGGCATTGCCTCCAGCGCGCGTCCACCACGCCCTGGCCGCCTTGGCCCCGCGGCCCGGTTCACAGCTGGGGCGTCGTCGATTCGAGGATGCGCATGCTTTCGGCGTTGCGATCGCCCCGCGACGGGTCGGATGCGGATTCGTCGCTGTCGCGCAGTACCTGCGCGCGCAGTGCGTCAAGCCCGTCGTCGACCGGGCGCGCCACCGGCTGCACCGCGTCGGCGGCGTCCCGGCAGCGCCTGCCGAGCAGTGTCAGCTCCGCGGCGGTGGCCGCCGCCGCGCTCTGCACCTGCACCTCGATGCCGGTGGTGTCGGCGGACGCGGCCAGGCGGGCACAGACCGTGCCGATCGTGGCATCGGTCCGCAGATCGTTGTGTTCGACCACCACCAGCAGGCGTTCCCGGTCCAGCCAGCCCGCGGCGCGCACGCCGACGATGCGCTGGACCTCGGCGCGTGCCCGCTCGCGCGCCAGGGCGTTGCCGGGCCCGAGCAGCGCAGGGCCTGCCGCGGCAGCGGCGATGGCGACGGGCCCATCGCCGGGCGCCTCGGATGGCTTCGCGGACGCGCCGGGTGTCCGCGCCGGTGGCGCCTCGGCGACCGACGCTGCAGCCGGCACCGTGCCGGCTGCGGGCGCCACCTGCGCCGTGGCCACGGCGGCACTGGCCGGATCCCGCTCGGACAGCGCACTGCGCAGCTGGCGATAGCCGAGCCATGGCAGGACCACCAGCAGCACCGCGACCACCCCGAACGCCTTGCGGGCGAGCCGGCGGTGACGGTGTGCCGTGCGGTCCGGCCAGTGTCGGCGGGTCGGCTGGGTCTGCGGCGTGCGGTCCGAAGCCTGCATGGATCGCCGGTCCCCGGCGTGGCGTAGCGGTCAGGGCGCAACCTTAGGCCAAGCCACGCCTGTGCGCACTGGGGCAGACCCGAGGTGCGCGGCAGACGAGGCACGGCGGATGGCGCCGGGTGACGCCAGCACGGTCGCCTGGCCGCGGCGCGTGGCTCAACCGCGCAGGATCAGGACCGGGAGCGCCACCAACCCCAGCAGGACCAGGATCGCCAACGCCGTCAGTGCCACCCGCAACGGCTCGCGTCGCGCGACGTCGGCAAAGGTCTCCGCGCTTCCGTCGCGCAGCGCCGCAGCCTGCGCTTCGCGTGCGTGTGCGCTGCGCTGCGCCTGGAAGTCGCTCATCAGCCGCCGGGCGCGCGGCAGGTCGGCATCGTCGCTGACCCAGATGCCGCCGTGCGAGATGCCCCAGCGGCTGGCCGTCGTTTCGTAGAAATCGATTCCGGCCGCTGCCAGGAAGGCACGGACGCCCTCCGACTCGTCGTCGGGCACCATGCGGAGACTGAGCAGCAACGTTGCCATCGCCGCGATCATACAGAGGCCGCGTCGGCCTCTCCGCGGCTACAGCGCGGCCACGCGCGGCAGTGCCCCGTCGATCGGTTGCTCGCGGACCAGATGCAGGTCGACACCCTCCGAGCGCAGCATCACCGGCAGCGCCGTCGCAGCGGTCGGTCGGTAGACGGCGACCTGGTTGCGACCCGCGTGCTTGGCCGAATACAGCACCTTGTCGGCATGGGACAGCAGCCGGGCCAGGTCATGGCCGGATTCCCGCGTGGTACTGATGCCGAAGCTGGCGGTGACCTGGAACGACTGCCCGCTCTCGCGCGTGTCGAGGCCGGCGAGGCGCACGCGGCAGTCGTCGGCCAGGCGCCTCGCCACCCGCTCGTCGCAGCCGATCATCAGGATCGCGAACTCTTCCCCGCCGATGCGCCCGAAACAGTCCACGCCGCGGCACAGCGGGCGGCACGTCGCAGCGACTGCACGCAGCACCCAGTCGCCGACGGCATGGCCATACCGATCGTTGATCGCCTTGAAATGGTCGAGGTCGAACATCACCAGCGCGACCTCCTCCCGATCGCGCAGCGCCGCTGCGAGCGCCGCCTCCGCGCGCTGGGTGAAATGATGCCGGTTGCAGATCCCGGTCAGCGCGTCGGTCTCTGCCATCTGCCGCAGCGAGACCTGCATGCGCTTGGTCTTGTACGCCCACGTGGCGATCATGGCCACCAGCATCAGCAGCAGCACGATCATGAGCCGCGAGTTCT